>JANMDL010000578.1:0-1719 GCA_031376295.1 Chitinophagales bacterium | reverse complement strand
AACTATGGCGCACCTACACCTTTCCCGGATGTTATTTGCATATCTGTTAACGAAGAAGTGGTTCATGGTATTCCCAGAAAAGACCGTATTCTAAAAGAAGGTGATTTAGTCAGTCTAGATTTAGGTGTTAGCGTAGCTGGGATGATAACTGATGCAGCTATCACCGTGGGTTGCGGTGAAATATCGGTTAAACACCAGGAATTTCTAGCACATACGAGAAAATCGCTAGAAGCGGGGCTGCATGTCTTGAAACATGGTGCGCAGGTAGGGGATATTTCTTTTGCCATTTCTAAAGTCCTTGATAGGTACGGTTATGGGATTGTCCGTGATCTCGTAGGTCATGGGGTTGGCCATGAAGTGCATGAAGATCCAAACATCCCAAACTATGGGCGCCGGGGGACGGGTCCAAAGTTGGTCGCTGGCATGACACTTGCCATAGAGCCAATGGCAACGCTCGGAAATTACGGCGTTTATACTGATATAGATGGTTGGACCGTTAAGACAAATGATGGATCATGGGCTTGTCATTTTGAGCATACGGTCCTGGTAACCGAAACAGGCTGCGAAATCCTCACTAGATAGAAACTAGAAATTGGGAATTGGAAAATAGGTTTCTGTGACTTGCTCAAACACGGTGTTTAGTTCCTAATTCCAAATTCCTAGTTGCTAGTTGCCAGTCTTAAGCGGTATAATCTCGATTATGCTAATTAAAAACAAAGAGTATATCCAAAATGAATAATAAACCAACCTATTTTTTCGGACTTGACATCGGTACGAGCACTGTTCGATGTGTAGTTGGTAGTCTTGATCTAACGAGTGAAGAACCGCGTGTTTCAGTAGTGGGCCAAGGTTCAGCCCCAAATCTAGGTATGCGAAAAGGCTTAATCGTTCACGTTGACGACGTTGTAGCTGCTATTAACCAAGCTGTTACTGAAGCAGAAAGAATATCAGGAGTCCCAATACGCACCGCAACCGTTAATATTAATGGTGCTCATATTCAAGGTATTGATTCAAAGGGCGTTATTGCCATCAGTACGGCCAATAAAGAGATAAGCCCTGATGATAAAATGCGAGCCGAAGACGCTGCGACCATAATGCAGATTCCAGCCAACAGAGAGATTATTCAAGTATTCCCAAAGAATTACAGAGTAGATGGCCACGATAGTATTAAAGACCCAACGGGGATGCAGGGTGTTCGGCTAGAAGTTGACAACCATATAATTACCGTTGCTTCACCAAATATACGTAACCTTGATACAGTCTTAGAAAAAGCTCACCTGCAAGCCGCTCATCACACAGTATCGGGTTTGGCCGCGGCGGAAGCCATCCTTAACAGAAAGCAAAAAGAAGCGGGGACGCTCGTTTTGGATATTGGCGCTGGGACAACTAACCTGGCTGTTATAGAAGACGGCGAAGTACAATTTGTATCAGTTATACCGATGGGCGGTATTCATATTACCAACGATTTAGCCATCGGTCTTAAGACAGATCTAGAAATAGCTGAAGCCGTAAAACTAAAACATGCGGCACTGGCTGACGCTACAAAAGACGGTAAAGTTAGCGTTGAATACGAACGACGCAACCATGTCTTTAACGCCAGTGAAGTAAATATGATTGTTGAAGCGCGGGTTGAAGAAATTTTAGAATTTGTCGACAAAGAACTGAAGAAAATTCATAAATCCCGCAAACTACCAGGCGGTGTTGTATTGGTCGGCGGCA
>JANMDL010000561.1:0-4854 GCA_031376295.1 Chitinophagales bacterium | reverse complement strand
TTTGCCATCAAATCTGGATAAGCCTTCCTTTGTGCCTATCCACAAAAAACTTCTGGTATCCTGTGTAACAGATTGAATATTGTTATCTGGCAATCCTTGAGCCGTACTGTAATTGGTGAAGTTATAAGTTGATGATTGACTGAGTACACCTATTTTTATCAAACAAAAAGATATAAAAAAAATAATCCTCATATTTTATAAAACTAAATTGCAAACAGAAAAATGAAAGTTTTGTATGTTAAAATTCCTTAATAAAGGTCATTTTACAAAACATTTTATATTACATCAACTAAAGACAACTTAATTTCTAACTTAGAAAATAAAACAATGTCATACGATTTTGCAAAATATAAAACGCCAACGGGCAGCACATTAAACTGCAAAGGTTGGGTGCAGGAAGCTGCATTAAGAATGTTGCTCAATAACCTTGACCCCGAAGTGGCAGAACGGCCCGATGATTTGATTGTGTATGGCGGCCGTGGTAAGGCTGCCCGCAATTTTGAAAGCCTTGACCTGATTATAAAGGCATTAAAAGATTTAGAAGAAGATGAAACGCTTTTAATACAAAGTGGCAAACCGGTAGCCATGCTCAAAACACACAAAGATGCACCACGGGTACTCATCAGCAATAGCCAGTTGGTACCCAAATGGGCCACCTGGGAGCATTTTGACGAGCTGGAAAAAAAAGGACTGATGATGTATGGGCAAATGACCGCTGGAAGCTGGATTTACATCGGCAGCCAGGGCATTGTGCAGGGTACTTACGAAACTTATGGGGCGCTGGCCACCAAACATTTTAATGGTACTTTGAAAGGTACAATGAATGTTACCGCAGGCTTAGGCGGTATGGGGGGCGCACAGCCATTGGCCATTACCATGAACGAAGGTGTGGCACTGGTAGCCGAAGTAGAAGAGTGGCGCATTGATAAACGTATTGAAACCCGCTACCTCGATGAAAAATGCATTGATATTGATACGGCGATTGATAACGCTTTAAAATATAAAACCGAAGGAAAAGCGGTAAGCATCGGCGTATTGTGCAATGCTGTAAACCTGCTGCAGCGCTTAGTGGATCGGAATATCATACCCGATACATTGACCGACCAAACCAGTGCCCACGACCCGTTAATTGGTTATGTGCCGCACAACCTTAGCAATCAACAGGCAAATATTTTACGGGAGCAAAATCCGGATGAATACATTGAACGCAGTTATGAAAGTATGTACCTGCATTTGCAACTGATGCTGCAACTGATGGACAAAGGCGCCATCACTTTTGATTATGGCAACAATATCCGGGCAAGGGCAGAAGAATATGAGAAGAAAGTGATGAGTTATGGGTTAGGAGTTATGAGTGATAAAACTGTTGCCAATTCCACAACTCATCACTCATCACCCATCACTCATAACCCTCCAGGCCGCTGTTTCGACTTCCCCGGTTTTGTACCCGCTTACATCCGTCCGCTTTTTTGTGAAGGTAAGGGGCCCTTTCGCTGGGCAGCACTCAGTGGCGACCCTGCTGATATTGCGGTGACTGATGAAGTGATTCTCAGCCTGTTTCCCAACGATGCCGGGCTGCGGCGCTGGATTACCATGGCGCAGGAAAAAATAGCTTTTCAGGGATTGCCGGCACGCATTTGCTGGATTGGGCAGGGCGACAGGGAAAAAGCCGGACTAGCATTTAATGAACTGGTGCGTACCGGTAAAGTGAAAGCACCGATTGTAATTGGCCGGGACCATTTGGATACCGGCAGCGTGGCCAGCCCTAACCGTGAAACGGAAGCTATGCTGGACGGCAGCGATGCAGTAGCCGACTGGCCCATTTTGAACGCATTGGTAAATACGGCAGGCGGCGCCAGTTGGGTAAGTCTGCACCATGGCGGTGGGGTAGGCATGGGCTACAGCATACATGCAGGCATGGTGATAGTGGCCGATGGTACTGATGAAGCTGCTGCTCGCCTGGCCCGTGTATTGCGCAACGATCCGGGTATGGGGGTAATTCGCCATGCGGATGCGGGGTATGATATTGCATTGGATACCTTGAGGAGAACGGGGTTAGATTTTAGGGAGAGGTTGGGGTAGGATGGTATGAAAACCAGCAATTACCGGTATTTTTTTACCAGAATATCCGTTCGCATCAAGGATTATCAGTTCAATGCCGTTTAGTTAACGTTTATCATGAAGTAAAACATCCCTTGGGCTTTACCAGAAGGCCAGCCCCAGGTTAGTGAATTGCTAAAAGCATTGCTGCAACAAACACTGAAACACAGAAAAATACAAAAACAGTGCTTCTGTGCTTCAGTGGCAATTATTAATCATTTTGAAATGTGGTATTAAAGCTGTTCGGAAGTATTGCAAAGTGCAGTTAATTTACCCTAACTTCCCTCAATTAAAATAATCAGCTCATGACTACCCGCCGCAGTTTTATCAAAAATACAACCCTTAGTGCCGGAGGTATTTTGCTTGCTGGCTCATCATTGGGCAGTTTTTTCTCTCCCAAAAAATCAAAGGTTATCATTATCGGCGGTGGCTTTGCCGGCCTTGCTGCTGCTTACAGCCTGCATAAAAAGAAGATTCCCTTTGTGCTGCTTGAAGCCCGCAACCGTATTGGCGGCAGGGTACATTCGCATACAATTGATGAGGGAGAAAACCTGGTGGTAGAACTGGGTGCTGAGTGGGTGGGCAACTCTCATACCCGGTTGCAAGATCTCTGCAAAGACCTGGGGCTGAACCTGATAAACAACCAGTTTGAATCGCACCTCATTTACAAGGGCCGTTATTACAACAATAGGGAATGGAGCTATACCGATGGCTGGAAGCAAAAATTCGACAGCCTTTTGCAATCGTACAAAAACATGAGCCTGGCCAAAAAAAAGGAACTGGATAAGCTTGACTGGTGGCGCTACCTGGTGAATAATGGCTGCCAGGGTATGGATCTTGATTTGCGGGAACTTACCGACAGTACAGATTTTGGGGAAAGCATCCGGCAGGTATCGGCTTTTGCGGCATTGGCCGAATATGCCGAAAGCAGTGAGAAGAATGAAATGGATCTGAAGATAGAAGGCGGCAATAACAGGCTGGCACAAAAACTGGCTGATGCTATTGGGCGTGACAATATTTTAATGCAGCATCCCGTAACTAAGGTGGAGCAAAGCAGCAGCGGGGTAAAAGTTACCTGCAGCAATGGGGCTGTATTTACCGGCGATAAAATTATTTGTACAGCGCCTGCTTTTGCAGTAAAAAATATCAACTGGCAGCCTGCTTTGCCGCAGCAACAGGTGGATGCAATTAACCAGTTGCAGTATGCCCGTATCTGTAAAAATCCGCTCTTGTTCAGCAACCGCTTTTGGAAAGACGAAGGCTTTGATATGGTAACCGATCAGTTGCCGCATTATTTTTACCATGCTACCAAAAATCAACAATCGAAGAAGGGGGTGTTACTTTCCTATACCATCGGTGATAAAGCTGCTGTGGTAGCCAACCAAAGCAATGAGTGGCGGGCTGCTATGCTTCAACAAACACTGGAGCCGCACCTGCTGCCAATTGGCGGCCTGCAACCCATTTTGGAAAAACAAGAAATATATTATTGGGGCAATGATGAATACAGCCGGGGTGCTTACGCCATTTACGGAAAGGGACAGTGGTTTACCCTGCAACCGATACTTAAAAAGCCGCACCTGCATACTTTTTTTGCCGGCGAACACCTGGCCGATTGGCAGGGTTTTATGGAAGGAGCTATCAATACAGGGGAAGAAGCAGCGGCGTTTATCTGATGGTTAAAGGGTATTAAGTTCAAAGTTCAACAGTTTGCAGTTGAGTATGATGATGCAGGTTTCACTTATTTCCTTAAACTATTTTTTCAATGCTGAACCGACTAACTTTTTACGGCAATAATTATACAATGGTTTTTCAAAAAAAAGGTACAGCAGAATGGCCACCATCCATAGGGCAATAAAATTATTATCAGGCAAAAGGAAATACTCTTTCAGCTTCATATTAACATAACTGAAATGCACTAAGTAAAAGGCAAAAGAGGCATTGCCCAGCAATACCAGCAGGCGGCTGGAAAAAAAGTGCTGTAACCAGGTACGTTCATACATAAGTCCTGCAAGAGCAATTACTGTAAAAAAGGGCAATACAATTTTATGCAGCAGCATTCCACCAGTGTGGTTGCTCGCCTGTTCGTAAATAGTACGCTGAAAAAGTCCGCTGACATAAGCCGTTAAAAAAACACCCAGAAAACCATATAAAGTTTTATGCGGCAATTTTTGCAGCCACCCGGCTCGACCCTTTCGAAGAGAGGCTGCCAGTAGCATGCCGGCTAAAAATTCGGTGCTGCGGCCGGAAAAAATACTGGTGGCGATAAATGATATAGGATTAAAAAACTGTCTTGGGTTGCCATTTACATGCCGCCATATTTCGCCCGCCTCCCAACTGATAATAAATAAAAGCATCAATGCTGCCACAAGGTATAAGAGGTGCTTGCGTTGCAGTAAGCAAAGTATTGGTGCAAAAAAGTAAAATGTCATCTCCACGTTTAACGACCAGGCCTGGGCAATACCATCCAGGTTATCTGTATTGGAAAAGCCATGAAAAAGGGAGTAAGTAAGCCATGAAAAATGACCTTTGCCATAAGCAGGATCAATATAGCAGAACGTAAGAATGAGCCAGTACAGCGGCATTATACGTGCCAGCCTCAGCAGCATATAGCGTGCATATGCCTTGCCTGAACGCATGGGCTCATCTGCATAGGTATAAGCGATTAAAAAACCACTGAGTACAAAAAATAAGGCTACTCCAATATGAAATTCATTAAAGAGCCGCAATACTTCAGGGTGGAGGTTGCCCCGCCAG
>JANMDL010000014.1:0-10000 GCA_031376295.1 Chitinophagales bacterium | reverse complement strand
ACCGGGTTGGTTAATTAGCCCTGTTGTTTTCAGTTTGGCCGGTTGATTTTATTTTGTAATTGGTTTTCTTCAGTTTTCCAAAGTTCCAGGTGGCAATAAATCTGAAATAACCATTGTTGAAAGACCTGTTATAATAGATATCGGTTTTTCCTACCCCATAAGTCCCGGAAGCATTGGTTCTCCTGAAAATATCATTTGCCACAAGCCTGAGTTTTAGTTTATTTTTCAGAAAATCTTTTTCAACACCCAGTGTGAGCAAATACCTGTTAAAATCATCATACAAACCATATTTTTTGCGGCCTAAATACCAGGCAAGCAGTTGTATCCTGAACAGATTCTTTACATTGAAAGTATTGCTCGAATAGAGATATAGCTGTGGCGCTGGTTTTACAAAAACAAAATCATATTTATTATCAATCAACTTGTTATAGCTAAGATTTAAGGTATTTACTGAAGTCCACCATTTGAGACTTATAGTCTTGGCAAGTGACACAAAATAACTATGCCCCTTCTCCAGGTTTATTGCTTTTAAAACATAGCTATTGGGATTTGTTCCCCTTAAAGCAGCTACATCTATGGGGTCTATTGTGTAATTATATCCTGCTCTAAAATCATATTTTTGATAATTTGCCCCTATTTCAAAAGCATGCGTTTTCTCGGGAATGAGGTTGGGATTTCCTTCGATGGTGGTAAATGGATCCTGATAAATAACAAAGGGGTTGAGTGCCTGGTATCTTGGTCTTGTTATTCTGGATACGTATGAAGCCCTCAAGCGAAGCTTTTTAGAAACGATTGTACTTAACTGCAGGTTAGGAAATATATTAAAATAGCTATCGGCAATAACCTGGCCGCCACCTACACTTGTATTTAGTTCATAATTAGTCCACTCGCCTCTTACACCTGCTCCAAAATTTACTTTATTAATTTGCCCACTATAAGACAGGTATGCGGCTGGTATTTGTTCAATGTATTTAAAATTGTTTGACAGGCTATTATCTAAGTTAAATCCCCCGCCATTTTCGGCTATGAAGAACTTTGTAAGAGATTCAGTGTTAACATAACTAAACTTAGCTCCCAAATCTAATTTTCTATTATTCCTGAAAACTTTTGTAAAATCACTCTGCGTGCTTGAAACAAATATATCACTATTAACATTATTTTTCAGATACCTTATGCCATCTATCCCGTTAATTGTTCTATTCTCGGTTATAAAGTCACCAACACCAGAGTTATAGTGTGAATACTGAGTTCCGATAAACAGAACAGATCCCAGTGAATCAACTGTCCTATTATAATTCAGCGTCAATGAACTATTCACTCTTTCTTCATCTTTATTAACATTACTGGCATAAACACTATTGTCAGTATTTGTAACAATGGAGTTTTTGCTCCTTGTATAACCCCCTAATTTTTCCAGATATCCGTTATATGCCAGGGAAATATTACTCTTGCTGTCAATATTATACTGCACACCAAGGCCATAGTTTGAATAGTTATCAAATTTACGCCTCCAATCTGTTGTCAAGTCTGATTTCAGGTATTCATTAATTGCAGGCCTGGTTCTGGTAGTATGCAAAAACTCTCTGCTGTTCCCTAAAAGCAATGAATAATTTCCTACCATAGAAAACTTGCTTTTTACATAGCTGAGATCAAGAAATGATTGCGTGTTTGTTCCGGCAAAATCTGAGTAAGTAACCTGCTGGCTTGCCGTTCCCAATATGCCTTCTTCACCCTGTGTTTTTGTAATGACATTGATTACAGCTTTACCTTCAGCATCATATTTTGAAGATGGATTGGGAATAATTTCAATCTTTAATATCCGGGAAACAGGTATAGAGGACAACCTTTCACTGGTAATCTGCCTGCCATTCAAAAAAATAATCGCTTCTCCTTTACCAAAGACCGATAACTGACCGTTACTCTCTATTACATTGGGAGATTTAGAAAGTATCTCAGTAACAGAGCTGCTCGCTGACAGAATAGTATTGGCAACATTCACTTCAAGCGTCCCGTTTGCACTATATTTTACTAGTGGCAGCTTACTAATTACCGTTACAGTGCTTAATTCATTTTTGTCCAATTTCATCACTATCGTGCCCAAATCAACAATAGACTGTCCGCTGTATACAACTTTTATGATTGTATCCGAAAATGACAAAGAAGAAAGCTTGAGTAATACTTCGGGCCTGTTGATATTGGTCAAAAGAAAAGCCGTATCTATAAAACTGGCTCCCTTAATAAAAGCAGAATCAGTAGCAGACAATACAAGTACATTTACCGAAAGCAGTTCATTATTCACATTTATCACTTTACCCGAAATGGTACTTATATTCTGGGCTTTCAATGCAGCAGGTGTCAAAAAAAGCGCAATACACATCGTTATTGAAATAATCAAAATTTTCATCTTGTATATATTTAAAATATTTTTAATGTTTATCAGTTCAAAGCAGGTATATTATCTGATAAAATATGATCTGAATTTAAAAAGCCATTCTTAGTACAGTAGCTGACAATATTATTGAGATATACTACCCGGTCGTATTCCACATCCATATCTATCTTTTCCATTAGTACCCTGGTAGCATCAAATAAAACACTGAATTTATTTTTATTTTTTTGCTTATCATAAGTTGTGTACTTAACTAGGCTGGTTGTATAATCCTTCGAAGTTTCTTTCCACCGCTCAATATGTACCATAAAACTTTCATGATCTACCTTAAGCAAATGTATTCCATTATTTTTAAACGCAGAAATGATTTCCGGCATAGTAAACCAACCTTTATAAACCAGGTGAAAGGTATTGAGCAGCCGCTGGTCCAGCAGCGACAGTTGACAGATAGTATCTGCCAAAAAATCAACAGGAACAAGCAGTATCTGAGCGTTATGGTTTAAAAAATCGTCCGAGTATTGCCCCAGCTTATAAATGGTTTGCAACTTCAGGTGCATCAGGTTCCTGGTCATGTCAATACGGGAAAATCCATCTGAATACCTGCCACCAATATTGGGCAGTCTGAACGTATTGACAACAAGGGATGATGGCTTATGACTGTTCAT
Organism: Chitinophagales bacterium; assembly: GCA_031376295.1. Classification (GTDB taxonomy): domain Bacteria; phylum Bacteroidota; class Bacteroidia; order Chitinophagales; family Chitinophagaceae; genus Ferruginibacter. Next base: position 6,946 of record JANMDL010000014.1, on the reverse strand, counting down.
GTACTCTTCTGCCAGTAATTTAGTTCCTGGATGTACCAGATTTGTGGTATCCTGGCCAACATTGATATCCGTTTCATAAAAAGCATCTATGTGACCGGGAACTCCGTTTCCTGCAAGCCCAATTGTAGAGAAATAATTGAAATATTTCACATTATGTGATACCGCCCAGTCGAACAGATGCCTGGTTCCTTTATAATTGATATTTTCTTTCAGGTCCGGATTTCCCACAAATGCGGGAGATCCGGCAGCGTGGTAAACCACATCTACATTCCTTAATAACTGATCCGCTTCGCTGTCACTAAATATTTTCTCATCGAAAAGGTCGCCACAAATCACCGCAATTCTTTCATGCTCGTTGGTGTTAAAACAGCTTTGATAAACATTCCAGAAACGACTGTGAGCATCCTGTTTATTTTTACCCCTTACCAGGCAAATTACATTGGCTTTCGTATTGTCAATCAGGCTTTTTACTAAGAACGGCCCCAATAACCCGGTGGCCCCGGTAACTAAAATATCACCATGGCTGATTCTGCCAGGCACCGTGCTGCTTTGAATTGTATTTTTCAATGCTGCATACCGGCTACTTCTTACTACCGCATCTTCCTGAATGTTCTCTTCCTGATGTTTTTCGACAGTCCCGCTTGTTTTACTCAATCTGTCATACAATATCGCAGACAGTTTTTCCAGCGTAGAAAAAGAATACATTTCCTCGTAACCTACTAATTTACCATTAAACTCTTCATCTATTGCAGCCAGCATATCTAAACCTGATAACGAATCTCCCCCAGATTCAAAAAAATCATCCTCAAGGGCAATATCTTCATCTTTCTCAAGTATCTTTTGCCAAACCAGTTGTACACGTGTTCTCACTTCTTCCAGGGTCAATGCTTTCACTGATTCTATCTCTCCAGCAGAACTTTCTGATACTGCTGCATCATTATCAGCACCCGTATTTGTTATAATCTTCTTTGTATTCTCGGGCCAGTACCTTTGCAGATCATAATAAGGAAATTGCAGCCCCTGAAAAACAAAAGGCGTATTAGTGGTCTTTAGAGGAGTCATATTAATTGTTAACAATTCTTTATAAAGCCGGAAACGTTCTTTTGCCTCAAATGCACCTGAAATAGCTGCAATATTATCTGAACCCATAAATCGTTCCTGTACTTCCCTGGAAAAATCAACAATAACTATCTTTTGCTGCGAATAATTTCTGAACAAATAATCCTCAAAACCCTGCCTGTTAAATTGATTGGGGTTTAATTGAATCAAATCCGGGTTCTTAATAATATCCTCAACTTTGATTTTATTCTTTATCATATCCTGCAATACACCCTCTCCCTGCTTCGTAATTAACTGTACTTTATTTCCCAAAAGGGATAACAGGTAACTGTAAAGTGTAAATTGGAACAAAACGCTTAAAACAGCATTTGAGGATGCTAACAATGGTAAATAATGCTCCCCTATTAAACTGTTCCACTGAGTTTTAATTATACTATTCTCACCAAGAATTTTATTAACTAATTCAGTATCATAGCTCAAAATATCCAAATCAAGCAAAAAGAACGCAGTTTCTGCAGGTATCTCTTCATCATTACTCTTTAACTGATTTAGCAGTTGTTCTCTATTGGCAAAAATAATCCCATCAACACACTTATCAATATTGAAGAGCCTGTTGACCTTGTGGCTGAACAAATCTAAATTAACAGACTCATTGTTTTCTACATACCTGGCCATTTCCTTTTTCAGTTTGTGCAGCCTGTCTTTTGAACTTTCACTAATTTGTATAAAATTGTATGGAGACTGCTCATTTGTGCTGGCCGAAATTTCTTTTTTAGAAACGACTGCATGAACATTAGTACCCGTTAATCCAAAACTGCTTACACCTCCTTTACGGGTGCCATTTATCACTGGCCAATGTGCTGCTTCCCGTTGAACCCTGGCGTTACTATTACCTTCGTTTATATGCGCATTTATTGACGTAAAGTTAGCCTGTACAGGAAGCACTTCCACATTAAGTGCTGCTACTAATCGAAGCAGCCCTGCCAGGCCAGCCATTGTATCTAAATGCCCCACCTGCCCTTTGAATGAGCTGATTCCGCAAACTGATTCTGCAACTCTCTTTTCACGAAAAGCATCACTAATTGCTTTGAACTCAATCGGGTCTCCCAGTATGGTACCCGTACCATGGGCTTCAATAAACCTGATCTCACGGGGATCAACTTTGGCATTTTCCCATGCCTTGATAATCACCTCCTTTTGAGCTTCAGAACTGGGGGCGGTAAGGCTTGCAATCCTGGCCCCTCCATGATTGAGTGCGCTTCCTTCTATAATACCATAAACGGGGTCATTGTCTTTTTCAGCATCTGTCAGTCTTTTTAAAACCATGAAAATAGCGCCTTCACCATTAACAAGTCCGTTTGCAGATGCATCAAAGGGCCTGCATTGCTCTGTTTTTGACATAACTACAGCATTCCTCACCGTATCTTTGGTTATAGCACTGAACTTGACACCTCCCACCAAAATCATATCAGATTCCCTGTTTTGAAGAGACACACAGGCACAATGTGCAGCAGCAAGTGATGATGAGCAGGTCGTATTGATATCAATCATCGGGCCTCTCAAATCGAGAAAATTCGCCAGCTTTGTAGCCTCTATACCGCGAATACCATCAAAGTCTCCTATGCTTTCATCCAAAAACCTTGTGTATGTAGAGTTTGCAGCAACATAAAATATGCCTGTATTTGACCCTTTCAGATCATCCTTAGTATAACCAGCGTCATAGAAAGCACGTAAAGCATGCATCAGAAAGTATCTGTGTTCCGGTATAGTCCTTACCGCATCTCTTTTTGACAGTTCGAAACATTCCCTGTCAAACTGGTCAATATGATCCAGGTATCCTCCGTTGGCCATCTCTATTTCGCCAAATCGTTCATGAATATCATGAATCCGGTTGGGAGGTAGTGGCTGAATAAAAGTCTCTTTATTATCTAACGACCTGGTCAGGTCTGACCAGGACTTCACATTGGCCAATTCAAATGCAATACCAATTATGGCAATTGACTCATTCATAAACTAAAATTTAAATGTTTCTAATTTAATATCCTGTTCAGCTTTCACCTCATTTTTCCCGTTCTGGCTGATAAATAAAGCAAAATCCTGTATAGTGGCATAACTAAACAGATCCACAACAATCACCTCTATATTCAGCGCTTCTATGATCTTATGACGTAGTTTTAAGATGCTGAGTGAATCTCCTCCTACCTGAAAGAAATTGTCTTTAATACCTACCCGGTTCAACCCTAATAATTGTTGCCAGATAGCTACCAGTTTTTCTTCTGTTTCGTTGGTTGGTGCCACATATTCATTTGTCAATTCCAATCTTTCATCCGGCTCTGGCAGGGCTTTCACATCCAACTTACCATTGATGTTTAAGGGGAAACTTTCTATTTCTATAATCATACCGGGCAGCATATAATCGGGCAGTTGCTCTTTCAGGTATTTGTACAGGTCTGCCTGTTGATACCCTTCCCTGGGTATAACATAGGCAACCAGGTATTTTCTTGCTTCCGGTTCTTTCTCTTTAATCAATACTACTGCATTCTCAACAAATCCGGATTGCAGCATTACAGCTTCAATCTCTCCTGGTTCGATGCGAAACCCTCTTATCTTGGCCTGATTATCTATCCTGCCTGTAAAAACTACGTTGCCATCCTGTTGCCAGTATCCTTTGTCGCCGGTTCTGTACATGCGTTCACCTTCGTTAAATGGATGGGAAACAAATTTTTCTGCTGTAAGCTCAGGCTGATTAAGATACCCTATGGCCAAACCCGATCCTGAAACGCAAATTTCGCCGGTAAGACCAATTGGCATTAACCTGCCATGGTTATCCAATAGGTATATGCCTGAGTTCTCCACCGGTTTTCCAATAGGTATATTTTTTCCGGTTATGTATCCATCGAGTTTGAAAATTGCTGAATCATTGGTATTTTCAGTAGGGCCATAGGCATTATACAAATTAACCCCGGCTGCCCTGCCAATTTTATCATAAAAACTATTTGCAACCTCAGCATTTAACTTATCCCCTCCGGCAACAACATGCCGCAGCGACTGAACCCTGTGGATCTGATCATTGGGCAACGCTTCAATAAAATCTTGCAGTACAACAGGTGTCATAAATACTTTAGTGATCCTAAACCCTTCAATCAGATCAACCATATTGGCAAACAGATCGTTTTTGAAGGCTGATCCGGCAATTATACAATGGGCACCTGTTGTAAAAGGCAAAAGGTATTCTTCAACAGACCCGTCAAATCCAAATGAACTGTAAAACAGCATACAATCTTTCTCACTCAGGCTATAGTACCTCTTGTAGAAGCGTAACCGTGACACCAACGCCCCGTGGGTTACCAATACTCCCTTTGGCCTGCCGGTACTTCCTGATGTATAAATAACGTATACTACATCTTCCGGATTGGAAGCAATATCCGTTTTAACTGCCGGCAAGTCCTTATAATTGATTGTATCGATAAATATAGGTGCAACCTTACTTGCTTCGAACAAGGTTGCAAATGCAGAGGCACTCACTACAAACCTGGCTGCACTATCCTCCAGCATATAGTTTATCCGCTCTGCCGGGTTTCCTGTATCAATCGGCAGGTATGCACCTCCGGCTTTCAAAATACTTAAAACAGCAATAATTATCTCCGGCGATCTTAACAGGTATACAGGCACCAATTCGCCTTTTGAAAGACCTTGTGCCAACAGATAATGCCCCAATTGATCCGATTGCATATCCAATTCTTTATATGTTAAGCTGTGGCCTTCGAAAGTAATTGCTATTTGATCTGGCGTGTTTACTACCTGTTCCCGGAACAAATCAATCACTGACATGTTGACCGGATAACTTTTTTTAGTATCATTAAAGTTACATAACAGTTTTTGCCTTTCTTCTTCCGACACTATATCCATATCCTTTGTTTTCGTATTGGGAGCGTGAATATATTTTGTCAGTATCTGGTTCACACATTCATGAATCTTTTCTAACGAAATGTCCATTTTTAATTCTCTGAGCAAAGTATATGTTAATGCCAGCCTGTCCCCAATAACATTTACACTCAAATCCAATGCAGTGTTTGTATATTCATAGTTATCTACAGATAAACGACTGGCCCTCGCTTCCCCGGATGCATCTTCCCTGTTAAAAGATAAGCTGTTGTAGATATGAAAATCGGTATAGTTGAATAAGACATCGAAAAATGGCGAAGTGTCGGCTGAGCCTTCCTTAACTATCTTTGTTATCTGGTATAAAGTAGTCCGCTCCATGCTCTTTAAAGAACTAAATTTATCTTCAACCTTTTTAAAATAGCGGTCCCACGTCATGTTATCAATATCTCCCTGTCTATTACGAACAGGTATTGTATTTAAGAAACAACCGAGTATCTTATCGCCATCTTCCGTTACTGGCCTGTTATTGCTTACTGACCCAATAACGAAATCATTTTCATTGGACAGCACTTTCAGTATATAAATAAAAGCACCATATACAACAGATTTTAAACTCACCTTATCTTCTTCACACCTTTTTAATAATTGCTGCCTGAAAGATGCGGTATAGTTTTTAGTATAAAGATCGTACACCTGGTTCTTTGTAAAAATGTTCAGTCTTTGATAGCCTGCTAACTCATTTTTCCAGAACTCAAAATTGGGTTGCCTGTTTTTTTCAACCAATTCCTCTATAGCAGCCTGCCTGTTGGATGATTTCAACTCTGTTGGCCGATAATCGGGATTATCTCCCAATTCTTTATATACCTGAAACAGTTCTGTATACAGCGAAGCTACACTCCATCCATCGAGGATAGCATGATGAAATTGAAACAATAAGGCCCCCGTAGTTGGAGAAGTGGCAAATAAATTTAACCGCCATAATGGGGCTACCCGGGGATCAAAGGGCATCTGCCGTTCCTTTGCCATGAAATTACTGATAAACTTTTCCTGCTGCTCTTTCGTCTTCACCTGCAAATCGGTTTGTTCAATTTTGAAGTTTACCGTATTTTGAACTATTTGTATTTCTTCCTTGTGCGTAGTAAGATCAAAGCAAGTTCTTAAAGCCTCATGCTTTTTAACCAGTATAAAGAAGGCCCGGTTGAATAATTCTACATTTACAGAAGGGGTCTGAAAAACAAATTGATCATGATACATGCCGGCAACCGGGTTGATGGAAGATAGTATTATCATTCCTTTTTGAATATCCCGCATCGGAAATACATCAGCAATTTCGTTCTCTCTGGTGGTATCCTTTAGTACAATTTGTTTTAATTGATTAACACTGGTGGTTATTCTCTTCCTCGCCATTTCCTCCTCAGCAGAAATACCAATATCATTGGTTATAAATTGGCTTAATTTGGCAATAGTGCTATAGTCGTACAAGCCTGAGATGGTTAATGCAGCATTGAATTGCTTATTGATTCTGCTGATTAACCGGATGGATAATATTGAGTCGCCACCCACCCTGAAAAAATTATCGTGGATACCAGGCTGTTTTAATTCCAATACATCTTTCCATATTTCAGCTAACCCTATTTCAGTTTCATTCCGTGGAGCTTCATAACTTGTCTGGGCAATATCCTCCTCCCTGGGAGTTGGCAATGCCTTACGATTCAACTTCCCACTAATTGTCAGCGGAAATTCTGCCAGTTCAATTACACGGGAAGGCAACATGTATTCCGGTAATTGGGTCTCCAGGTAGTGAAACAAAAGCTCTTCGCTATAGCCTTCACGGGGTATGATATAAGCTACCAGGTATTTGTGCAGCGCATCACCTTTTACAACAACCGCCACCTGATCCACACAACCCGATTCCTTTATTCTTGTTTCTATTTCTCCCAATTCGATACGGTTGCCACGAATCTTTACCTGGTCGTCTATCCGACCCATATAAGCAATCTCC
>JANMDL010000496.1:0-9434 GCA_031376295.1 Chitinophagales bacterium | reverse complement strand
CAGGAAAAACTGCTGAAGGATATCAAGAAAACCACTTCTGAAAACCTGGTACAGCTGAATGCCATTGACAGGAAAATGAACCTGCAGGACAGGGTGCTCGACAATATAGGACGGGACATCAACCTGCTTGATAACAATATTTACAACTCACAGCGTGAAATAAACAAGCTCAACCTGGTACTGGATACACTTAAGCAGGAGTATGCAAAGAGCATGGTGTATGCTTACAAGAACAGGAGTAATTATGATTTTATCAACTTTATTTTTTCTGCCAGTAATTTTAATGATGCCATAAAACGCATAGCTTATCTAAAAAGCTACCGTAATTACCGGGAGCTGCAGGGCGAAAACATTCAGCGTACACAACAGTTACTGCGCAGCCGTATTGCTGAATTAAGCGGCAACAAGCAGATAAAGAATACCGTGATGGATGAAAAAAGCCGGGAAATGGATGAACTGGAAAAACAGAAACAGAAAAAGGACCAGATTGTGGGCCAGCTTAAATCGAAAAGCAAAGAATTGGCAGGGCAGATTGCAGCCAAGCGGAAGCAGATGCAGAAAGTAAAAACAGCGATTGACCTGGCCATAAAAAAAGCACAGGACGAAGCCCGTAAGCAGGCAATTGCAGCAGCAGCAGCTGTGGAAAAGCAGCGGAAGATAGATGAGGAAAACAGGCGCAAGGCACTGGCTGCCAACCCTGGTTCAACACCGGCTGTAAAACCGGCAAAAGTGAAAACTGAAGCACCAAAAGCACAGGAAAGTGTGCTGCTCAATAATGCCAATACCATTCGCATCAACAACAGCTTTGAGGGTAACCGGGGCTCGCTGCCATGGCCGGTAGATAAAGGGTATGTATCCATGCATTACGGCTCAAGTGAATTACCCGGTGGTGGCGGTAAAATCAATAATCCCGGTGTAACAATTATTACAGATATAGGCAGTTCTGTAAAAGCTATTTTTGATGGCATCGTTTCCAAAGTGGTATATGTTGAAAATATGCAGGTAGTAATCCTGCAACATGGAAAATATTTCAGCTCTTATAGTAACCTGGGTTCAGTATCTGTACAACCCGGGCAGAGTGTAAAAACCGGACAGGTGCTGGGTAAGGCTGCTGCTAATGACGAAGGGGTGGGTTCTATTGACCTGCTGATGGATAGTGAGCGGGGTGAAATTAATCCGGAGACCTGGTTAGGCCGTAAGTAATACAGTTCAGCGTTTTAATTTGTACTGAATTGTAACTACTACGGCAGCAACTATTTTTCAATTACCCTTTTGTACAATGCTTCATATTCCGGCACGATGTTCTCAATATCAAACTTCATAGCCTGGGCAAGGGCATTGCTGCGGAATTGTTTTAATGTTTCATCATCCTCCAGAATAGAAATGGCCTTTTTGCTCATATCGTTAATATCCCCTACATCACTCATATAACCGGAATAACCGTCAATATTTATTTCGGGTAATCCACCCGCATTGGTCGAAATAACAGGCACTTCGGCCGCCATTGCTTCTAGTGCAGCAAGCCCAAAACTCTCATATTCGCTGGTCAATAAAAACAGGTCTGCTATTGGCAGTATATCTTCCATCTGTTCCTGCTTGCCAAGAAATTTGATGTTATCCGCAGCAAGGCAGTCGCGGCAGATACTTTCAGCATAAGGCCTTTCGGGGCCATCGCCCAGCAGCAGCAGTTTAGAAGGTATTTGTGTATTGATCAGAATAAAAGTATTGATCACATCCTGCACTCTTTTCACTTTTCTGAAGTTACTGGCATGTACAATAATGCGCTCTTTATTGGGGGCAATCAGTTTTTTAAAAGCATCCACAGGTTTTTTGTGAAAGCGCTGTACATCCACAAAATTATAAATCACATCAATTTCTTTTTTTATATCAAAATTTTTGTAAGTTTCTTCCCTCAGGTTATTTGATACAGCAGTAAGTGCATCACTTTCTTCCATGGAAAAAGTAACTACCGGGCTGTAGGTTTTGTCTCTGCCCACAAGCGTAATATCTGTACCGTGCAGCGTGGTTATAACCGGCATTTTTATACCCCGTTTGGCCAGAATCTGTTTGGCCATATAGGCCGCAGATGCATGGGGTATGGCATAGTGTACATGCAGCAGCTCTACATTGTTGTTCAGCACCACATCCACCATCGTACTGGCCAGGGCAGTTTCGTAAGGGGGATAATCAAAAAGCGGGTAGGTGGGCACCCTTACTTCATGGTAAAAAATATTAGCATGAAAACCACTCAACCGCACAGGTTGCTGGTAGGTGATGAAGTGGATATTATGCCCTTTGTCAGCAAGCGCTTTGCCAAGCTCTGTAGCCAAAACCCCACTGCCGCCGAAAGTTGGATAGCAGACAATACCTATATTCATATATCTTATCTTATTAAACGGCCTGCAATTTAGTACTTTAATACCGTACTGAGTTACCGGTAGTGTATTAATAAAAGATGATTGATTTTAGTTTAAATTTGCACTATGAGAATATTATTTACAGCAATTGCCGCAGTGGTATTTTCCACAAGTGCCATAAGCCAGAATTCCGATTCTTCAGCCGTAAAGCGTATTGTGGATGAAGTAATGACCAATGCCAAAGCGTATGAGAACCTGCGTTACCTCTGCAAAAAAGTGGGCCATAGGCTCAGCGGATCGCCACAGGCACAACAGGCAGTAGAAGCAACCGCCAGGATGTTGAAAGAAGCCGGAGCCGACACGGTGTACCTGCAACCCTGCATGGTGCCGCATTGGGTACGTGGCACCAAAGAACAGGGCAAAATATTTTTAGATAAGAATCAATCCTTCGACCTGCACCTTACCTCACTTGGAAACAGCGAAGGTTCCGGGCCAAAAGGAGTTACAGGCGAAGTAGTGGAAGTAAACAGTTTTGCCGAACTGGATGAATTAGGCACATCGGTTAAAGGAAAAATCGTATTTTTTAATTTTGCCATGAACCCCACATACATCAGCACCTTCAGAGCCTACGGCGAAAGTGGTATAGCGAGGCGCAGAGGGCCTTCTGCCGCAGCAAAGCTGGGTGCTGTGGCTGTGATGGTGCGCTCTTTGGCCAGTAACCCCGACGATTATCCGCATACGGGAGCTACAGCCTACAACGATTCTTTTCCTAAAATACCGGCTGTGGCCATCAGTACCAATGATGCAGACAGGCTCAGTATAGAATTAACAACGCATGAAGCGGTGAAGGCATTTATAAAAAATGATTGTAAAATGCTGGCAGATGTGCCTTCTTTTAATGTGGTAGGCGAAATAAGGGGAACAGAAAATCCACAGGAAATCATCACTGTTGGCGGGCATCTGGACAGTTGGGACCTGGGAGAAGGCGCCAATGATGATGGGAGCGGATGTGTACAGAGCATAGAAGTGCTGCGGGTAATAAAAGCCATAGGAATTAAACCGAAACGCACCATCAGGGCTGTAATGTTTATGAACGAAGAAAATGGAGGGCGTGGTGGCGACAAATACCTTGAGATGGCAAAAGCAAATAAGGAGCAGCATATTTTTGCATTGGAAAGTGATGCAGGTGGTTTTACGCCAAGGGCATTTGGGTTTTCTGTAAAGCCTGAGCAATTTGAAAAAATACAGCAATGGAAGAATCTTTTCCGCCCTTACGGAGTATATGACTTTAACAAAGGCGGCGGTGGTTCTGATATTGCCCCACTGAGGGAACTGGGTACTGCATTGGCCGGCCTCAGCCCGGATAGCCAGCGCTATTTTGATATACACCATGCAGCTACCGATGTGTTTGAAAACGTGAGCAGGAGAGAGTTGCATCTTGGAGCAGCCAATATGGCAGCGTTGGTGTGGTTGGTAAGTGAGTACGGCTTGTGATCAATTAAAAATTATGAATTAAAAATGTGGGTATTGAGGAGTGTTGATGCATAAACCTCGAATTCAGAACGACAAGTGTAAATTTGCATACGCTCAACGATCATCGTCCTACGCCCATAGGCTAACCCTTTAACAATAAAATTGTATGTTCGCATAAAATAACAAAAGATGGAAGAAACAAAACCGGTAGCCGCAGCAGAAATGCCAAAGCCCAAAAAGGCAGGAGGGTTTAAAAAATTTATACGTTGGTTTACTTTAATACTTATCCTGGGATTGGGTTTATTTATTTACTGGAAATATTATTATACTTACAGTGACGGGTACCGCAGTGGATTGTTGCAAAAATTTTCGCACAGGGGAAATGTTATGAAAACTTACGAAGGAGAACTGGTACTCAGCAGTGTTGCCTCCACCAGTAATGTAGCACTGGCATCCGAAAAATTTTTCTTTTCAGTAGCTAACGACAGCATTGCAAAAGTGCTGCAGAATTTTGAAGGAAAACGTGTCCGCCTGCATTACAAACAAAAAAATGGTGCTTTACCATGGCGTGGCGACAGCGAGTATATTGTGGATGGCATACAGGCGGAAAATAATCCCTGATTAGCCTGCATGTAATAAAAATATAGCCGGACGTTTATGAATGTCCGGTTTTTTTATTTTCCATTCGGCAATGGTTTTTGTCTGAATGTGCTCTGTTTCCGCAGTAATATCCACCGCCACACAAAGTCGTGTATTATTACTGCAGGTCTTTAAAATGGTTTCCAGTAACTGGTTATTGCGATAGGGTGTTTCTATAAAAATTTTTGTACTGTTATTGGCTGCCGAAGTAGTTTCCAGGTGTTTAATGGCTTTCGTCTTTTCGGCAATATCAATTGGCAGGTAACCCACAAATTCAAACTGCTGGCCATTCAGTCCGCTGGCCATCAGCGACAATAAGATAGAGCTGGGCCCCACAAGCGGCTTCACTGCAGCGCCCTCCTGGTGGGCAATATATACCAGCACCTGGCCAGGATCGGCCACGCCGGGGCAACCCGCTTCGCTGATGATGGCAATATTTTTAGCTTCCTTTAGTTTCTGCTTAAAATTGGCAACCTGTTCCTGCTCTGCTTTGTGAATGGTAAACCACTCATAATCATCAATCACAATATCAGGGCAGATGCTTTTTAAAAAGCGTCTTGCTGTGCGTTCATTTTCAGCAAAAATTACTTTGCAGTTTTTTACCGCATCAATTATATAAGCAGGAATAGTGTGTATTGCTTTTTCCTCCAGCACACAGGGAATAAGATAAATAGTGCTGCGTGTGTTAAGAATATTAACTGGGTTTTTTGTATCCAAAATTAAAATTTATTGTATTTACTGTGGTATAAACTGATGGTGGCAGCAATCACTGCATAACTGGGTGCAAATATCCACCCCACAAACGGCAGCAGATGCATGAGGTAGAATACAATGCCGTTGCCAATTGCCAGTCCTTTATGGCTGCCAATAAAGGCAATACTCTGTGAAGTGGATAGCTTATTGCGTTCGCAACTGTAATCAAGCATAGAAAACCCCAGGTAATAGCATTCTACAAAAAGTGCTATTACAGGCATTATCCAGCCCACTATTGGTATAAACGACAGTATCACTATGGTAAGGGTGTACACTGTTTGCCAAAGGGCATTGCGCAGGGCTATTTTTATCCCCCGCCATATATCTTTCATCAATTGGGCAATGCTGAAGGGGAATTCTCGGCCTTCCATAATAGCTGCCGTTTTTTCGCTCAGGTAAGCAAACAATGGTGAGCCCACAATCAGGAACATATATTTAAACAGGGAAAAATAAAAAAGCAGGAGTACTAATTTCAGTATAATCTGCCCCAGTATAAACAGGTAGCTGAGCCAGCTCGACTGTATCTTCTGCATCCAGGCTTTAATGCCGGTGGCTGCAAATACATAGTCAATGGCCTTTTCGCTGGATGTCCAGTACAGGTAAATACCCGCAGCAAACAGCAGGGTGTACAAAATACCCGGAATCAGTATCCATCTCCACAAGCGGTGCTTAATAATAAAGCGGTGGGCCTGTGCATAAGATTGTATGGCAACAACAATTTCTTTTAACATGCTTGAACGGGGAGTTCTTTCATAATAGCCAGCAATGAATTATTTTAGTGGCTAAAATACAACAAGTTGAAGAAGTTGAGGGCAGAATTTTATAAAAGGGAGGATGTAGTGCTGATTGCAAGGGAATTACTGGGCAAAATACTGGTTACCAATATGGATGGCAAGCTCACTTCGGGGCGCATTGTAGAAACTGAAGCTTATTGTGCCAGCAATGACAGGGCCTCACATGCATATAATGGCAGGCGAACGCCCCGCAACGAAGCTATGTATGCTGCAGGAGGTACATCGTATGTATATATCTGCTATGGTATGCATAAACTTTTTAATGTGGTTACAAATGTAAAAGAAGTGCCCGATGCTGTATTAATAAGGGCGGTGGAACCTTTGCAGGGTTTGGATGAAATGCTCCGCCGTACACCCAAAGTCAACCCTGGCTTCACCATTACCAAAGGGCCGGGAAATACTGGCAGGGCATTGGGCATTAATAAGCAGCACACCGGCATAAGCCTGCAGGGTAATAATATTTATATTGCTGATGATGGTTTTGCAACTCCCGAAAACATGGTTGGGTCAAGCAGCCGTATTGGTGTAAATTATGCAGGTGATGATGCAATGCTGCCATACAGGTTTTATATCAGGCGTAATAAATACGTAAGTGCCAGGCCGGCAAAATGAAATATTTGTGTTATTTCGATACCGTAAAAACATAAACTGTGCACACCTTTACAGTAACTTGCACTTAAATATCAACGATTGATGCTTACAATTGGATTAATACGGGAGGGCAAAACTCCGGCCGACAGCCGTGTAGCACTTACCCCGGAGCAATGCCGCTTTATTGAGCAGCAGTTTGATCAGGTAAAAATACAGGTACAGGCCAGCAGCACCAGGTGCTACAGTAATGATGAATATGCAAGGGCAGGCTTTGCAGTTACAGAAGATATGAGTGGCTGCGATGTGCTGCTGGGTATAAAAGAAGTGCCGGTGGATATGCTGATGGCCAGTAAAACATACCTGTTTTTTTCTCATACAAAAAAGAAACAGCCGCACAATCGTAAACTGCTGCAGGCGATACTTGAAAAAAATATAACGCTGATAGATTACGAATGCCTGGAGCATGATGATGGTACCCGCATTATCGGCTTTGGTTTTTTTGCAGGGATTGTTGGTGCACACAATGGCATGATGTGCTATGGAAACCGCACAGGAGCGTACAAAATGGGTCGGGTATATCAGCACAAAGACTACCGCCAGCTGATTCACTCTTACTTTGGATTGAAGCTGCCCGCTATTAAAATTGCAGTAACTGGCAGCGGTCGTGTGGCACATGGCATACTGGAAGTGATGAACCTGCTGGAGGTACATGAAACCGAACCGGATGAATACCTTGAGAGGGAGTCTTTTCCTTACCCGGTATATGTGCACTTAAAAGGAGCCGATTTGTATATGAACAGGCTTACAGGTAAATATAGCCGGGAAGAATTTCATGAAAAACCAAAGCGCTATGTGTGCAAATTTTTACCCTATGCTGAGCATACGGATATACTGATGAACGGTGTTTACTGGGATAAAAATGTGCCAAGGCTTTTTGAAAATGAGCATGTGAAGAAAGAGGCATTCCGTATAAAAACTATTGCCGATATTACTGATGATACCAGCGGCTCCATACCCATTAACCTCGGTGATCAAACGATTGAAAACCCGGTATATGGTGTAGACAGAGATACCCTGCAGCAAACGGAGCCCTATCTTGAAAACTCCATTGATGTAATGGCCGTTGGCAACCTGCCGAATGAGTTGCCAAGAGATGCCAGCCGGTATTTTGGAGAACAGTTGATTAAATATGTACTCGAAGACTTATTGCAGGGAGGCTCCATCATTTTAAACCGGGCAACCATGGTGCGTAATGGTCAGTTGAATGAGCCTTACGCTTACCTGCAGGAGTATGCGGAGGGGAAATGATTTTTGGTAACCGGCATGTAAGCAATGATGAGACGGCATTGGCGACGCTCCGTACAACAGCAATATTTCTGTTCAGCTTTTATAAATGCAGGTAATAATCTTTCAGCAATCCAATAAATCCAGCGCTGTATTCATTATTATTTTCCCTGATAATTATTTCTTCTTCCCAGTCCGTTTTTTCGCCCAACCCTGGTCTTTTACCAACGGACACCTGAGTTTTATCGCCTGTTACAAGTTGCAGCATTATACGAAATGGCTCATGTGCCGGCGTTTGTTTTACCATCACCATTTGATGAATAAAATAATCATGTTCATCTGCCATACTGATTATTTCCGCTTTGCGGTAAGCAGGCATCAGTAAAAATATTGTTCCACCCTGATGAATGTGTTTGTTAAAAGCAGTAAACAATTCAGCCAGTGAAAGCTCCTGTGCATGAAGGGCTTTGTTTTTACCCGCATCAGGCGATGCGAGCTGGTTTTCAAAAAAAGGCGGATTGCTGATAATGCAGTCATATTTTTTTGCACCGTGCCATTGCCGTATATCGGCATTCACAATTTTTATTTTTTCCTTCCAGGGAGATTGTGCCACATTTTCACAAGCCTGTTCAAATGCTCCTGCTTCAATTTCTACAGCCTCTGTCATGCAAGCCATTTTCTGTGCCAGCATCAGGCTCAGCAAGCCTGTTCCGGCCCCGATATCCAGTATTGTTTTATTGCCGGCGCAGCCTTCATTCCCGGTACGCAATTGTTCAGCCACCCAGGCACCAAACAGGCACCCGTCTGTGGTCACCTTCATGGCACATTTATCCTGATGAACAGTAAATTGCTTACATTGAAAATAGTTATTGGCCATTGTAATATTAATTAATTACCATTCGGCCCTTGCCGAAGGGCTTACGTTCATAGGAGTGAACCCTCCGGCTAAGTATTTGTAATAAGCTGTTATGGCAATCATGCCGGCATTATCAGTACAATATTCAAAAGCAGGGATAAATGTGTTCCAGCCCCTTCTTTTACCCGTTTCGGTAAAGGCGCTGCGCAAACCGCTGTTGGCAGATACGCCTCCTGCAAGGCAAATAGTATTGATGCCTGTTTCCTTTACTGCCTGGATTAATTTTTTAAGCAGGATGCTTACAATGCGGTGCTGCAGCGAAGCACAGATATCGGCCAGGTTTTGCTGTATAAAACCGGCATCGGCAGCAGTTTGCTTCTGTAAAAAATACAGCACCGAGGTTTTTAAACCGGAAAAACTGAAATCCAGTCCCGGAATCTGGGGCTCTGCAAAATTGAACCTTTCGGGGTTGCCGGTTGCGGCATATTTATCAATCAGCGGGCCGCCGGGGTAGGGAAGACCCAGCAGTTTTGCGCTTTTATCAAAAGCCTCGCCTGCCGCATCATCAATGGTTTCACCAATCACTTTCATTGCTATGGGGCTTTCGCACAATACTATTTGTGTATGTCCGCCACTCACAGTAAGACATAAAAAGGGAAAACCCGGTTTGGGTTCATCAGCCAGGTT
>JANMDL010000475.1:0-4205 GCA_031376295.1 Chitinophagales bacterium | reverse complement strand
TACATGCCCCATGTCTAATCCTTCTATGGTACGCAGGCTTATCATTATGTATTCGTTCAACTGCTGTGCGGTGGTGAGTAATTCTGCTTCTGCGGGTATGCTGCCCTGCGCCAGCGCCTGTATGTACAAGGCGTTGTTGGCCACATTCCATTGCCTGCTGCTGCCATTGTACGAGTGGGCAGATGGGCCAAAACCATAATAAGGCACTCCCTGCCAGTAGCTGCTGTTGTGCCTGCTGCGCATACCCGGCCGGGAAAAATTACTTATCTCGTAATGCTCATACCCGGCAGCGGGCAACCAGTTCA
Source organism: Chitinophagales bacterium (assembly GCA_031376295.1). GTDB lineage: Bacteria > Bacteroidota > Bacteroidia > Chitinophagales > Chitinophagaceae > Ferruginibacter. The sequence goes on along the minus strand of JANMDL010000475.1, from coordinate 3,900 downwards.
TCAGCAACAAAAACTGTGCGGCCTGCCGTTCTGCATCCACCGGTGCCTTCTTTTTTACATTAATCATTTTATGCAGTGCAGTTGATGGCTCTACGGTAAGTGCATAACAACTGATGTGCGGAATATCGCTTTCTATCACCCAATCTACATTTTTCTTCCAGTCATCATCACTCAAAAGCGGCGAACCGTAAATAAGGTCAACAGAAAAATTATCAAACCCTGCGCTTCTGGCCAGGCTGATGCAGTCTTTTGCCTGTGCGGCTGTATGAGCCCTGTTCATCCAGGTAAGCTCTTCCGGTAAAAAAGACTGTATACCGATGCTGAGCCGGTTGAAACCCATCTGCCGCCATTCGTTTAAAAGGGTGGCATTGATGTCATCAGGGTTGGCTTCCAGGGTGATTTCTGCAAATGGGGAAACGGTGAATTTTTGTTGTATGGCCTGCAGTATACTGCTCAATTCAGATGTACTGAGCAACGAAGGAGTGCCGCCGCCAAAATAAATGGTTTCAATGGTTTCATTGGCGGCGAAGGGCACAGTTAATGCAATCTCCCTGCAAATGGCATCCACTATGGCATCTTTCAGCTTCAGCGAAGTGGAAAAATGGAAATTACAATAATGACAGGCCTGCCTGCAGAACGGAATATGAATGTAAATACCCGGCAAACTATTTTTTAGATTTATTCATTTAGTTTTGACATCAAATGCGCAGCAAAGCAAAAAAAATAACAGTCTGCTTACTTGGTACGCTGTACTTTGTTGTAAGTACGTTCAATTCTTTTTCGCAGTACCGGCTGCACATCAGCTATGCGGACAAAGATACTGCCTTTAACCCCGCTTCATTACAATTGCAAACCGATTTTACCGGGCAAATGCAATGCCTGCAATATATTGACAAGCTGCCTGCACTGCTCAGCACCAGGGGTTACCCAACTGCATCTGTTGATACCATTGCTTTTGATACTGCTTTCGCCAGCATCAGGCTGTATACCGGCAGGCAGTACCAGTGGGTGCAGTTGCAGGCCGGCAGCATCGAAAAACAGGCGCTGGAGCAGGGTGGCTTTTTTGCAAAAGATTTCAGTGGCAAACCGCTTAACATAAATTTACTGCTGGGTGTGCAGCAACGCATTTTAACCTATTATGAAAAAACAGGGTATCCCTTTGCGTCTGTGTATTTAGACAGCATACGCATACAGAATGACAAAATGAAAGCCGTGTTGCAGGCAAATAAGGGGCCGCTATACCATATTGACAGCATACGCATGATTGGCAAGGCCAAACTCAGCAATTATTTTCTGCAGCGCTACCTCAATATTCCCAATGGCAGTATTTACAACCGGGAAAAATTGCAGAAGGTGGACAGGCTTATTTTAGAGCTGCCTTATGTGGAAGCGCAGCAGTCATCTGACCTTACGATGCTGGGCAGCGGCTCTGTACTTAACCTGTACCTGGCCCCCAAGCGCAGCAGCCAGGTTAATTTTTTAGTTGGATTTTTACCCGCTACCAATGCTACCGGCAAACTGCAATTAACGGGTGATGTAAACCTGAATCTTAAAAATATGTTTGGCACCGGTGAAACACTGTTGCTCAACTGGCAGCAACTGCAGCAACAATCTCCACGGCTTAATCTGGGCTATCAAAAGCCCTATCTTTTCCGTTCTCCCTTTGGCATTGATTTTTCCTTTGAGCTGTTTAAAAAAGACTCTGCATTTTTACAACTCAATGCCTTGCTGGGTGTTCAATACGTGCTGTCATCCAACCAGTCGGGTAAACTGTTTGTACAAAATCAACGCACATTTTTGCTGGCTTCAGGTGCCGATACCAACGAGGTAAGGGCTACACGCAGGCTTCCACCCAATATTGATGTAAGCACCATCAGCCTCGGGCTTGATTATGAATGGTACAATACCAACTACCGCCGCAATCCACGCAGTGGCAACGAGATAAGGGTAACAGTATCCAGCGGCATCAAAAAAATCGACAAAAGCAATGACATCCTCAACCTCAAAGATCCTTCTTTTAATTATGCCAGCCTGTACGACTCCATTAAGCTACGCACTTATCAATTAAGGGTAAAACTATCCGCAGCACACTTTTTTCCACTGTCAAAACAGTCGGTATTTAAAACCGCATTTAATGGCGGGCTTTTTGCCAGCCAGGGCATTTTCCGGAACGAACTGTTTCAGATTGGTGGTTACAGGCTGCTTCGTGGTTTTGATGAGGAAAGTATTTATGCTACCCAATACGGCGTATTTACTGCTGAATACCGCAATATTATCAGCCTCAATTCTTACCTGTTCACTTTTGCCGATGCAGGCCTGGTGCGCAGCAAATACCAGGCTGTTGATGTAAAGACGAACTTCATCAGTGCCGGGCTGGGTATTGCTTTTGAAACAAAGTTTGGGTTGCTTAATATCAGTTATGCCATGGGCAAGCGGGGCGATATTCCTTTTAACCTGCGGCAGGCATCCAAAATACATTTCGGGTATGTAAATTATTTTTAGGCAACGGCAGGCATACAGGCTTACAAAATATTATTGCTTTTACACAACTATCTCATGCTTTGCAATCATTTCACCGTTATTTTTGCACCTTAAACCAACCAGGCAGGTGAAATTTTTTCTTCCGCTTATCAGTCTTTTATTGCTGTTACCTGCTTTGCTGCATGCACAGGTGCCGGATACATCATCAGCAGCTAAGGACAGCATGACGGCTGCCCAGGTTACAGCCGTTGATAAATACACTGCCGCCATCAATTCCCTGCTTAAAGACAACAGGTATCTTAACAGCACCGGACAACCAGTTGCCCTGGGGGTTACCATCAAACAAAGCAACCAGGTAAACTACCTGTTTTACCTGCTGCTGGGTGTTGTTTTCTTTCTTGCAGCACTCAGGTTTTTTTATGCCCGGTATTTTACCAACCTGTTCAGGGTATTTTTTAATACTTCGCTGCGGCAAAGCCAGTTAACCGACCAGTTGCTGCAGGCAAAGCTGCCCTCCCTGTTGTACAACCTGCTTTTTGTGGTTTCGGGAGGGTTTTTCCTTTACCTGCTGCTATGCTTGTATAACCAGTTACCTGCAGGCAGTAAATGGTGGCTGGCCCTGCCCCTTTGCACCACCGCTGTTGGTATTATTTACCTGGCTAAGTACTGCACCCTTAAATTTACGGGCTGGATAACCAGCTATAAAGCGCCTTTGGATACTTATACCTTCATTGTTTTTCTGATAAATAAGATAATTGGCATATTACTTATACCCATGATAGTGGTAATGGCATTTGCGGAGCAATCCATAGCCCAAACAACAGCGCTGGCAGCCCTGTTAATCACTGCCATGATGCTTTTACTGCGTTTTGTAAAATCTTACGGTCTGCTGCAGGGGCAGGTAAAAGTGAGCCGTTTTCACTTTTTTTTGTACATATTGGGGATAGAAATACTTCCTCTTCTGCTGATATACAAGGCATTAGTGATTTATTTGGCCAAAAAAATATAACTTTGCACAACCATAAATTTTAGATGAACATACTTAAAAATGGTGCAAACATAACAAATCTGGTTTAGAAGATCCTGGTGGCTTTACCTGCCGGTGCATCCAATGGGAATCCTTATTACACTTGGCGCTATTGCTTTTATGGTGCCGGTTTGTATGACGGTCTTCAAAAATGTTCATTCTGTGAGTGATGGCATGTATGAAGTATTTATTTATGGAACCTGCACTGCCTTCTGGTGGAAGTGGATTGCTGAAAAAACATCTGAATAAAATGAAACAACAACAATTTTCCCTGCGATCAAGGCTAGACAGTTTTGGTTTTGCATTCAACGGCCTCTATAATTTTTTTAAACAGGAACCGAATGCCCGGATACATCTTATTGCTACACTTACTGTATTTATTGCCGCCGTTT
>JANMDL010000468.1:0-4776 GCA_031376295.1 Chitinophagales bacterium | reverse complement strand
GGTGCCGGTGGCCGTAACCACCGAGGGCAGCAGCCCCACAACGCCGGAAGATATATTGAGCAGCCTTGTAAACATAATGGCTACTAAAAGCGCTATGCTTGGCGGTAAGGCCACTGCAGCCGAACTGAATGCCACCACCAGCCCTTTGTACACCGGTATGCAGAGTTTTTTAAACAACCACGGCGATAGTGACCCCACCGGCACATCGCCCCGTGCTTTTTTAAACTGGATACTGTTTGATGAGCAGTTTAACTATGTACCCGCAGGCAGCGGCTTTTTGCAGGTTAAGTATTATAACGACAGGCGGCTGCAAAGCCTTGCACAATTAGACATTCCTGCGATGAAGAGTGGTTACTTTTTTGTATTTTTAACCAACGAAACAAAAGATAAGTACACGTTCTTTGATAATTTGGTGGTGCAGCATTACAGCGGGCCTTTGGTGGAGGAAAATGCATATTACCCTTTTGGGCTAAAGATGGCTGGCATTAGCAGCAATGCAGCAGGGCGGTTAGAGAATAAAAAGAAGTACAACGGCTACGAGGAAAACAAGACCTTTGACCTTAACTGGTACGAAACTTTTTACCGAACACATGACCCGCAGCTTGGCCGCTTTTGGCAGATAGACCCGAAACCAACGGATTTTGAGAGCCCTTATGCAGCAATGGGCAATAACCCGATTAGCCGTATGGATATATTGGGAGATAGTGCAGGGCCTAAAATTGCACCAATATTTATACCACAAGAGCTTATGCCCAATGTATATCAAAACCATTTGAATTATATAAAAAAACACCCCAATGAAGCCATGCCGATAGGCGGATTGATTTTTTTATTATTTGATTATGAGCCAGATGAAAATAAACAAAATGAAAATCGAAAAGCAAATGAAAAAGCTAACCGAATTGGTAATACTGATGCCACAAAGCAGGAAGATGAAGTAGCCCCGGCCTGCACCAAGCAGGGGGGTGCCCGTGGGGTAAGGATGGCAGTGCCAAAAAGAGAAAATGCGGCGCATGGCGGGCAATTAGGCGCTGCTATAAGGCATTTAAAAATGAAGGATGGGGATAAATTTTTAGTAATGCTAATACCCCAAAAGGCGCAGCCCACCACCACCCCGCAAACGGTGCCAGAGGCTAAGGAATCGTTTGCAGGAGCAAAAAAAGCAGCACAGCAACAGGCTGAGAAAAACAGGCCGGGTACTATTATGCGTGGGCTTAATTGGGCAGGTGCAGCCCTGCAAGCCGCCTTTAATGTGATATTTGCAGAAAGTACCCGGTTTAGCGAACGACCGGATGAAGACAGGTATAATTAAAACAGTAAAATAAAAACTATGGCAATTGCACAACAGTATATACAGTTATTAAATACATGCCTGGCTACTTATTGCCAGCCCATGTACCAGCGGCTGCAACCGCCATTAGAAAAATCGGCTATCGAGGCTTATTTTAATGAATGGGAGATAGAGGATGAAAATTTAATGGATATTTTTTTGTGGAAAAATGGTATTGAGAATGAGGGGGTATTACCCGGGACGTTTTCATATGATTTTACGGGATTTGGTGTTATACCTGAGTTGAAATATATTGATAACTTAATGAAAATGGAAAAAGAATCATCTTCATGGCCATCTTCCCTTTTTCCCTTAGTAGCAAGTTTTGGGGGTGATTTTTTCTTGTATGAAACAAACAAAAGAAGTAGTCAATACGGGATGCTTTTTTTACGGTGTCCTACTCGTGGATTCGTTGACGACATGCTGTCAAGTTATTACGATTCAATACAGCAAATGATTGTAACTATTAATGAGTGTTTTGAAACTGGGGCATTTATTTATAATAGTAACGAATTCGAACTTAGCGAAAAATTTGAACTTGTAAGTGTGATAAGAAAAAAAAACAATCCTCATTCAGGTAACTGGTTAAATATTTTGTAAGGGGTAATGTATCAGATGTGTTGATCATCCATTTTAACTTCCCTAAAGTGTTGATTATCAATAAAAATTAAATTTAACAACCAAATTTCCGGGCAGCTATATGGCTGCCCGGTTTATTTTTAACCCCTTTAAAATGCCTTTTACCGGCGGATAAATTGTTTAATTAATGAAATATACAGCATTTGCTATCCGCCGGTATTATGCCACTGTGTATTACGGTAAAAATTGCTTTCGTTTGGCATAAAATGCAACAACAGCCCGTTAAGTGTACCAGATGTGTTTGTGGCAGTAAGTTCATTGAAATAGCATAATAACATAAAGACTTTACTGCTGCCAAAAGACATGCAGACGAAAGGATTGCGACGCAACGATGATGCCATGTAACACTAAAGCTGGTATTAAAAGACTGGCAGTGGGATTATTTTTACAAAGACCACCTGGGCAATATACGGGCGGTGGTAACGGAGCAGCAGGATACGGCAAAGTATATGGCCACGTTTGAAACGGCGGCGAGGGCTGCCGAAACAGCCCTGTTTGATAATATTACCCAAACAGCTTACCCCATTGCAAGTATTTTAAACCCTGCTTACCCGTATGATGGCACTACCAACTCTAATAAATTTACCAGCCGGTTAGTGGGCAATGGCAAAAAAACGGGTGCCACCATTGGCCTTAAGGTAATGGCTGGTGATAAGGTAGATATAGCAGTAAAAGCATGGGTGCCGGTGGCCGTAACCACCGAGGGCAGCAGCCCCACAACGCCGGAAGATATATTGAGCAGCCTTGTAAACATAATGGCTACTAAAAGCGCTATGCTTGGCGGCAAGGCCACTGCAGCCGAACTGAATGCCACCACTAGCCCACTGTACACCGGTATGCAGAGTTTTTTAAGCAACCATGATGAGAATGCCCCTGCAGTAAAAGCACCCCGTGCTTATTTAAACTGGATACTGTTTGATGAGCAGTTTAACTATGTACCGGCAGGCAGCGGTTTTTTGCAGGTAAGGTATTATGACGACAGGCGGCTGCAAAACCTGGCACAATTAGACATTCCTGCGATGAAGAGTGGTTACTTTTTTGTATTTTTAACCAACGAAACAAAAGACAAGTACACGTTCTTTGACAATTTGGTGGTGCAGCATTACAGCGGGCCTTTAAATGAGGAAACACAATATTATCCCTTTGGGTTGGTAGCAGCTGGTATAAGCAGTAAGGCATTTGGCGGGCTGGAAAACAACAAAAAGTACAATGGCATAGAACTGGAAAAAGCCCTTAACCTGAATGTGTATGATGCACAGTTTAGAGAACTTGACCCGCAGGTGGGCCGTTGGTGGCAGATAGACCCCAAGACGGATGAGATGTATATGTGGAGTACTTATGCCAGCAATTTTGATAACCCGGTGAGGTTTGAGGATAGGTTGGGGGATATGCCGGATTGTTGTGGCGGAATTTGGGATAAAATAGCGAATGCAGCAGATAAAGTGATGCTTTCTGCCAGTGGTACACTTTGGGGTATGTTAAACACTTCTACTATGGGTATTGTTTCTACAGATCCTTTTAATGTCAGGCCCGGATTAACCAGTGAAGAGAAAATGTATTGGGACAATGGTGTAACAGTCGGTCAAATAGCACCATTGTTTGTGCCCAGTTCGAGGAAAGCCGGCTCAAATAGCACCGTAGTAGAAATGGTTCCAGCAGGTGGGAAGCCCAATGTGCAGGTTAAGGTTGGGACGCAGGAAATTACGGCACCGCCTACGCCTATGCCTGTTTATACTGTTTACGCTCAATCAAATGCAACAACGCCTACAAGCAACAAACAGGGAAACCAAACAGCAAATACACAACCAGCTACTGGAGGAGGCGCAAGTAGTCGGGTATTGAGCTGGGGAAGCAATGCGAAAGGTCATTTGATAAAACATGCTGATGTGCTAGGGTTTGGTCAAAATACCCCACAGCAGCTTCAAAAAATGCTGCCACAATTAAGGGGTGCTGCCAATCAACTTTACAATAATATTAACCCCGCACTAACTCGGTTAGGTAAATGGGGTGGGCAAGTTGATGATGTACTAATGCATATAACAAACAATGGTAAAATGTTGGTAACAAAACAAAATGGTGAATTTATTACCGCTATCAATAAGACGTCAAACAATTGGTATCAACTAGCAAAACCATTTTAATATTTTTTATGAGAGCATTTAAAGAACTAATTGGCAATACAGTTGATAAATTGATTCTTGTTGTATGGCCACCTTGGGGAGAAGAAAAAGAGTCGGATATTGATATTTCATTTGGTTTAGTCTTCAAAGATGAACCAAATATATTATGTGTCATAAGTGTTGATAAGAATGAATTATGGTCACCGCATATTTCCTATCAACCCCTACCTCAAATTGGATATATGTGGGAAGATTTTTACCCTAGAATGAAAGAGTGGATGAAAGCAGAGAACGACGATAGTATTATAGATGTCGAGTACTATGATGTAACCAAGTGTGAACTATTTAAAAAAATTGTTAGTTCCAAAATTAGGGGGATAGAATTAATGAACATAGAAGACATTGCCGATCCATTCGGGGTAAAAATCCTTTTTGAAGATGATTATATTATTTCTATTCCAAATTCAGATGGCAATACCGTAGAAACGAAAATATTTAACAATAATGGTAGTGTCGAAAAATTTAAACAGTTAGGAAATTGGTAGTGTATCAAATTATCAGTTTTTATACCCCGAGAACTGACAGCCAAAAGTTCATTGGAATAGTACGGGTGCAAAAAAAGGGGTAATGTATCAGATGTGTTGGTAGTTACTTTTAAACTATCTAAAGTATTGTAAACCAATAGTA
>JANMDL010000461.1:0-4080 GCA_031376295.1 Chitinophagales bacterium | reverse complement strand
AAAGGGAAATGATTTGATGATGGGATAATGTGCTGATACGAACCATTACTAAGGTGGCGGATTTATTGATTTAAGCTAGTTTTCTTTCTTTCCCTTACCGGTGATATACCCCGTTATCCATCCTACCTGCCCGTTTTTAATCAGTTTAAACTTTTTGCTGCTGCTGGCAGCTTCAAACTGCCGCATGATACGCAGCAGGAGTGTACTGCCCGCCAGTAAGGATTTGGTATCAAAAACAGTAATCACTTTTTGCAGCTCTCTGCGTATTTTGCTGAGTTCAGCAGGTTTCATTCCTTTAATCACCAATTTACTGGTGTCGGGTATATCGGCATAAAATTTTATCAATCCATCCCTGAAGCGGTTAACGTCTTTATAGGTTACTTCCACCTGCTGCACGTCCGTTTTTTCAGGATACAATAAAGTAGCAACAGCCCAGGCAATACCACCGCTGATGGCCATGGTATTGCTCGCAGGGTAAGCACCACTGGCATTTACTGCGTAGATAATTTCTTTCTTCTCTATGCTGTCAACAACACTGGTTACAAAATTTTTAAAAGTTGGAAAACCGCAGTTAGATCCACAATTTTTTTCGGTTATATTGGTGGTGCTTTTGGTTCCGCTGGGTATCTGGAACATCACAAAATCCTTTGTGCCGCTGTTGAAATAACCACCCTTGGTATTTCCGCTGCCAATGTCAATCAGAAAAGTATTGTACCTGTCTGCATCCGGGATAATGCCATAATGAGAGAGTATTGACTCCTTCTGAACACTCACTACTTCCACAGTCCTGCTTTCTTCACTTATTTTTATGCGGAATGCCTCGATAAAAGTCAGCAGGTGATTGTTCTTGCCCAGTTTATCCGCCTGTGCCTTCACCCCGCTGCTGATAACGGTTGCAATATCTTCCGGGGAGATACCCCATTGCCCTTTTGCATAAGTATATAAGCCATTAAGCGCAGTTAATGTAGCCTCATAAGAAGTTGCAGTAAATGAAATGAAGTCGGAATTGATAGCGCTGTCTTTCAAAAGCCTGAAATCATTATTGCCGGTCAGTGACTTTTCGAGCACCGTCAGTTTAACACCTTTAGAACCCACTTCAATACCTGCAATTTTTTTCCCCTTAAGCACAGGTTGAGCCAATGCAGATTGGGACATAACATTACCGGCAAGAAGCAGTAGAGCCATAAAAACAACTAACAGTAATCTGTGCATGCTTATTTTTGCGCTAAGTTCACATTATGAAGCTGTATAAAAGACATAGCTGCTGTAATTGTTAAAAACTTGTTTATAAGCTGCACTCATATTATATTGAAAAATATAAAAGGAGCAATATTCTTTAACCGGGTTACCAGTAATGCTTACTCCTGTTTTTACAGCGCAATAACCCTGCCCTGGGCAATTGCAAATACCTTGTCTTTTTTGCCTGGCTCTATTATATGTATACCTGTAAACTTGCCAAATGCAGGCAGTACAGCCTTGTTACTGCCAAAACAAAAACAGGGTAGCCGCAGCGATTGCCTGCCCGCCCCGGTAATTCTTACGCCAGGGTGAATATGCCCGCTGAAGATATACCGGTCTCCCGGCTCAACAGCATCAGCAGCATCATGTGTAAATAAAAAATCATCAATAGTATACTGCAGACCGGCAATACTGATATTAGTACGGGTGTAAAACTCATCCAGTAATATGTCATGATTGCCCATTACCAGTATTATTTCAACTGCAGAAAAATCTTTACGCCATTTTTCAAAGTAATCATGCTCCCTGTTTGCATGGCTGTGAAAAAGATCGCCAACTACCAGTAATTGCTGCGGATTAAAAAACTGCAGTAGTGCACCCAGCCGCTGCATATCCTCTCTAAAAAGGTTTTGCGGCACACCAATGCCTTCTTTGCGAAAATGCCCGGTTTTTCCCAGGTGCAGGTCAGAAAGAATCAGTATCTTTTTCTCCTCCCAATAAATACACTTTTCGCCGCTGAGCCAGAGGGTTTGATTGCGTAATATAAATTTGTGCGGAGCTTGCATGCTGAATGGTGCAAATGTACTGCTTCAATAATTTTGTTTTGTGCTAAAGGATTGTTATTTTGTCAGCAGCAACTTAAATACATATTTTATGGATCAGCAAACTGACAATGATTTATTAAAGTTTACAGAGGATACAAGCGGCAAAACTCCTGCCAGTATCAATGTGCTTACCATTTTAACTTTTATCGGGTGTGGCCTGCAACTGATATTTACCTTTCTTACAAAATGGGTTTTAGCACTTGCGCTTAAATTAATGAGTAATCCTGACCTGGTGGATAAGATGACAACCAGGGAAAAAGACAAGATGCTGGAGGCTAAGGAAGCCATGCGCTTATACGATCAGTATTACATACCGCTCATAATCATTTCGCTGGTGGGCATAGCATTGTGTTTTGTTGGAGCAATGCAGATGCGCAAGTTAAAAAAACAGGGATTTTATATCTATGTAATCGGGGAATTTGCCCCCATCATAGCATCAGCAGTGCTGATGGGCATTGCAGTACAGATGAATTCGCCCGTATCTGCTGCATTCAGCCTGGTAATACCGGTATTGTTTACCATATTGTATGCCATGCAGCTTAAGCACATGAAATAGAAAGCAGTAACAATAAAACCCGGCTGCTAATGATCCGGCCGGGTTTTATTGTTTGTAGTAACCGTATTACTTTATTTCCTTCAGCCTGATTGTCCAGCCAAGGTCCATTTTCACAATCAATGGAAATGCGCTTATTCCCTGTACCCATATCTGGCGGTGATCGCTGCCTTCCTTATCATTGTCTACCTTAAAAATATCCAGCTTAATTTCCTTGCCTTTGTACTTGATTCTCTGTTCAGTTTCAGCCTCGTCTTTACGGTAAAAATTTTCTGGCTCATTGCTGTCAAGCTGCATGGTCGTTTTCTTATCCGGCATTTCGCCAAAGTTTTCACCCGTCATCCATACAGTGCAGGCATCGGAAAGGGTTAAATCGCCGCCTTTAAAATAGTTCATGTATTTTTTGCCATCAATGGCCGCTGTTTTACTGATGTTTATATGCCCGCTTTTATTTACCGGGGCCGTCATTTCCCAATCAAATGAGTAGCGGTAATCACCAGTTTTTGGCTGCTGAATGGTGATGATAAAATCATATACCTGGCCGCCCGTATTTACTTCATATATTAATTTATCCCCGGTTTGGCCCATGTACAGGCTTTTTCCCCCATCCATGCTCAGTAAGGGGTCTTCCAGTATCTCCTCAATTCTCTCAACCGGCTTGGGAACAACCGTTTTTTTCTTTTTTACTGCGGCCTTGGTTTTAACTGTCTTTTTAGCGGTTTTTTGTGCCTGCACCCCAAAGGGGATTAGCAGCAGCAGAAAGGCTGCTACCAGGTAAAATTGTTTGAACATATTATATTTTTTGCCAAAGTTGGGTGAAAAAAACGCCTTTAAAATACCCTCCCAAGGGTATTTTGTACAAATTGAACCATGCAGGCTGTCTTTTGTTACAATTATACTATTGGTTGCCGTCCGTGTAATTTTAAGAAAACATTAGCGGAAAATGATGATTCAGCCCAATAAAGCCATTATATTTTACGTTAACTTTACGTCATGCTTAAAATACAGCAGCTAATTATGAGTAGAAAATTTTTGCCGGTAATGCTGGTACTTACGGCGGCCAGTCTGTTTATTGCGTTTAAAACGCTGGGCAGGGGCGATATAGATAAAGACAATCCAAAATCGAAGTATGCGAAAGTGCTGCGTAATGTAGGCATTTTACTGGAGGAAGGACATTACAGCCCTAAAAAGATCAATGATGATTTTTCGAAGCAGGTGATGAAGAAGTTTCTTGAGGACCTTGATGGCGATAAAAACATTTTTTTGCAGAAAGATATCGACGGATTCAAAAAGTTTGAAGCAAAAGTGGATGATGAAATTCACGGAAGTGAAATAGAATCATTTTTCGCAGTAAATACATTGTACCAGCAGCGCCTTTCCGAAACGTCAGATTTATATAAGACCCTGCTTGGTAAACCATTTGATTTCACCGGTAACGAAACAGTGTTGCTGGATGGCGAAAAG
>JANMDL010000416.1:0-4380 GCA_031376295.1 Chitinophagales bacterium | reverse complement strand
CATGGCCAGTTCGCTGGAAGGCCGCAGCCCTTTTTTGTGCAAGGCATTGCTGGAGTATGTACCGGGTATGAACGACCAGCACAAAATAAACGGCAGCACCACCAAATATTTATTGCGCAGGCTGGCAAAAAAATACCTGCCGGAGGAATTGGTGAACCAGCCAAAACGGGGTTTTGAAATTCCGCTGAAAAGCTGGGTGAATACCGAGCTGCGGGATATGATTGGAGATTATGTGGGTGCCCCCGGCGCATTAAACACACAGTTCATCAATAAAGATTTTACGCAAAACCTGCTGAATAAAAAGATACCAATGCCCGAAGAAAAAAGAGCCAAAATATTGTGGATGCTGCTTTGCATGGAAGTGTGGTATAAAAAAGTGTACAACAATGGCTAAACTGATAAGGATAACAACCGTGCCCATGGCCCTGCGCTACCTGCTGCCCGGCCAAATGCGCTACATGAAGCAGCAGGGCTTTGATGTGCTGATGATCAGTGCAGAAGGTCCTGAAAAAGAAGCTGTAATTGCCAATGAAGATTGCCGGCATACAGTGGTGAATATGACGAGGCAGATTACTCCCTTTAAAGACCTTGCCTGCCTATGGCAATTGATAAAAATTTTCAGGAAAGAAAAGCCAGACATTGTGCACAGCCATACACCCAAGGCTGGTTTGCTGGGTATGCTGGCCGCAAAAATATGCGGTGTAAAAATAAGGATACATACAGTGGCAGGGCTTCCGCTGATGGTAGAGAAGGGTGCTAAGTACCAACTGCTTTTATTTATTGAAAAACTTACCTACTGGGCAGCCAATCATGTGTGGCCTAATAGTAATTCGCTCTATAATTTTATTACTGCAAAACGGTTGACAACAGCAAAAAAACTGCAGGTCATCAGCAAAGGCTCCTCCAATGGCATCAACCTCAACCGCTTTTCGGCTGAAAGGCTTGATGCTGCCGTAATGGATATAGCAAAAGAAAAAATACATTACAATCCTGCAAACAAATACCTGCTGTGCGTGGGCAGGTTGGTAAAAGACAAGGGCATTACCGAACTGGTGAATGTGTTTTACAGGTTGCAGACAAAGTATCCTCAACTGCGGCTGGTACTGGTGGGTGAGTATGAAGAAGCACTTGATCCGCTGCCGCGGCAAACCATGCAGCAGATAAGGGAAAACCCTGCCATCATACATACCGGCTGGGACAGCAATGTAGAGTACTATATGACGCTTGCCAGCCTGTTTGTATTCCCCTCGCACCGGGAAGGCTTCCCCAATGTGCTGCTGCAGGCGGCTGCCATGGGTACACCCATCATCTGCTCCACTATACCGGGTAATGTAGACATTGTGAACGATAGGGATACCGGTCTTTTATTTGCCACCGGCGATGAGGCAGCCATACAGCAGCAGGTGGAGAATGCACTCAGTAATTACAGCGGTACGCAGCAAATGGCAGCAAAACTGTACGATAAAGTTCACACTTATTACCAGCAGGAAAATTTGTGGGGCAAAATTGCCGCAGAATACGTAACATTGTTAAACAAATAATGAATCACCCAAACATCATACTCATCGGTTACTCCGGCCATGCTTATGTAGCACATGGCATCATTACTGCAGCAGGCAGAAATGTTACCGGCTATTGCGATAAGGAAGAAAAGCAGTACAACCCTTTTAACCTTACTTATTTTGGTGCCGAAACCACCGAACTGGCGCAGAAAGCTTTTACTGAAAATGGTTATTTTATTGCCATTGGCGACAATGCCATCCGCCAGCGCATTTACCAGATACTTACCCCTGAGCAGTTCTGGCCCATTAATGCTATACACCCTTCGGCCATCATCGCATCCTCGGCTGTTATCGCCGGTAATTGTGTAATGATTGCTGCTGGTGTGCTTATCAATCCGCTGGCTACCATTGGTACAGGTGCCATCTGCAACACGGGCTGCATTATTGAGCATGAGTGCGAAGTGGGCGCTTTTGCACACATAGGCCCGGGTGCCATTCTCTGCGGTAATGTACACGTAGGGGAATGCAGTTTTGTGGGCGCAGGTGCTGTGGTTCGCCAGGGCATAACAATCGGCAGCAATGTAATGGTAGGTGCAGGTGCCGTGGTGGTAAAAGATGTGCCCGATGGAGCGACGGTGGTGGGAGTGCCGGCTAAGTGATAGGGTGTATCAATTAGAAATTAAAAATTAAGAATTGGGAGCTTTCTGGTGACAGGAATGACGAATGGTGGGGCTTTGCAGTCCCTTTTGCTTTTTATACCCCTGGTCGGTGTCCGCACCGAACGGAATCATTATTGTTTCTTCGCCGTTGTTGTGTCTTTTTTACCAACAACGATTTGGCCGGGCAACGAGTGAAAGTTGCGGTATAGCCAATTGTTGGCGATAGCCGGGCTGCGTGGCCATTGGCACAAACACCAACAAAGGCAGCAAAAAGAAAGAACATAAAAAATACTAATGTGATGCAGCCCCCAAATTAACAGCATCTTACCGCAAACCATTATTATCTCCCCACCCCCACCGCAACCAATCGCCCAAAGCCTTACCTTTGCAGCGCAAAAAATAACAAAATTCAACCATGAGAGTATTAGTTACAGGTGGCGCCGGGTATATTGGCTCCGTATTGGTAAGGCAATTGCTCAGCAAGGGCTACCAGGTAAAAGTGATTGACAGCCTTAAATTTGGCGGCGATGCACTGTATGATGTGATGCTGAACCCCAATTTTGAGTTTATGAAGGGCGATGTACGCAATGCGGCTGATGTGGATAAGGCGCTGGAAGGCGTGGATGCCATTGCGCACCTGGCGGCCATCGTAGGCGACCCGGCCTGTAAAAAATTCAGTGATGAAGCTAACGAAACCAACTGGAGCGGCAGTGTAAACCTGTTTGAAAAGGCTGAAGCTGCAGGCATCAAGCGCTTTGTATTTGCCAGCACCTGCAGCAATTACGGCAAAATGCCCGACCCCAACTCATTTGTGGTGGAAACCTCTCAACTGAACCCGGTTTCATTATACGCTGAGCTGAAAGTGAAATTTGAAAAATACCTGATGGAAGAGCGCAAAGATGCCAAAATGTGCAGCACAGCCCTGCGTTTCAGCACGGTGTATGGCTTTTCACCACGCATCAGGTTCGATTTAACGGTGAATGAATTTACCCGCAACGCCGCTGTTTATGGTGAGCAGGAAATATGGGGCCCGCAGTTCTGGAGGCCATACTGCCATGTGGATGACCTGGCCCGTGCCGTGGTACTGGTGCTGGAAAGCGATGAAGCCAAAGTGCGTGCCAATGTATTTAATGTGGGCAGTACAGAAGAGAATTACAACAAGGGAATGATAATAGAAGAAGTATGCAAAGTGGTACCCAATGTAAAAGTGAACTACGTTGACAGCAGCGAAGACCCCCGCGACTACAGGGTTAATTTTGATAAGATAAAGAATGAACTGGGTTATACCATTACCAAAAAGGTTCCCGAAGGCATAAAGGAGATTTACATTTTGCTGAAAACCGGCATTGTAACAGATTCTTTTGAGCAAAAATTCAGAAACATTTAAATTAATGTGCTGATTTGATGATGGGATAATGTGCTGTTGAACTTTGAACATTTAACATTAAGGTTATTAGGTATCAGTGATGAGTGTTGCGCCCAACGCCCAACGAACAACGGTCAACAAACCATAAAACAAAAACAATGCTCCTACTCTCTGGCCCCAATATGGGCGGCAACGAATTGAAATATGTAACAGAATGTATTGAAACGGGCTGGGTAAGCAGTGTGGGCAGTTATGTAGATAAGTTTGAGCAGATGAGTGCAGCCTTTGCAGGCACTAAGTATGCAGTGGCAACCAGCAGCGGTACCACGGCTCTGCACATTGCCCTTATTTTAATGGAGGTAAAGCAGGAAGATTATGTAATTGCCCCTAATATTACGTTTATTGCCACGCTAAACTCCATCAAATATACAGGGGCCAATCCCATTTTAATTGATACACATCCCGGTACCTGGCAAATGGATCTTGACCTGCTGGAAGAATTTTTAACCAACGAAACAGCTCAGAAAGAAGGCGTTTGCGTGTATAAAAAAGATGGCCGCCGCATACCGGTTATCATGCCGGTGCATGTGCTGGGTAATATGTGCGATATGGACAGGCTGGTGGCGTTGGCACAGCAGCACAATATCACTGTAATAGAAGACAGTACCGAAGCGCTGGGCAGCACGTACAAGGGCAATCATGCCGGCAGCTTTGGCCTGATGGGTACATTCAGCTACAATGGCAATAAGATCATTACCACCGGCGGCGGCGGAATGATTGTAACAGACAATGAAGCCCTTGCCAAAAAGGCCAAGCATTTGACCACACAGGCCAAGAGCGACCCTTTTGAGTA
>JANMDL010000410.1:0-2455 GCA_031376295.1 Chitinophagales bacterium | reverse complement strand
GTAAAAGCTATAAAAAAAAGAAAGGCCAGCAACAGTAAAATACTGCCGGCAATTTTATGTGTGCGTTCATCCTTCAGCAATTGCTTAACTTCAACAGTTTCTTCCTTTTCTGTTTTCAGTTCCTGCTTCTCTACTGTTTTCTTTTTATCCGATTTAACTTTATTGGCCATGTTCAACAAAGATATATAAAACCATTTAGGCTGGTACAGGCAGCCGTTGCAATTTTTTTACTTTAATACCGGGTTTGAATCTGTAGATTTAAACTTGTGCTGGTTGCTCCAGCTTTTGTATTTACAACGGCAGCAGCAGATTTATTAAGCATCCAGTAAGCATTTTTCGGACTAATATCAGCAATTTTATGTAGGTTTGAACCAAACATACTTATCGTGAAAAGGTTAATCTGGCTGGCTGCTTTTTTAACGTTGTGTGCTGCTGCGCAATCTCAAACCGGGGTTGACAGTAATGTTGTGGATGTTGCACAGGTAAATGATTCTGCCCTTGTACTGAAAAAAACACTGCTTTTTATTGACAGTAATAAAGTTGCATCTCCTGAAAACCTGCAGCAGCAGCATTTTATTTCCCTGTACAGTTTCCCTAAGCGAAAAAGTATTCCACCAGCGATTGTGCCTAAAAAAGTATATCTGCAGTATCATTTGACCAATTCCGGCAGCAATGCAAAAACATTTTATATTTTTCCGGGACAGTTGTTTACAGCAATAAAGGCATACCGGCAAAAAACGGATGGAAGTCTTTTGCCAATTATGCAAAATGAATCACCTGAGGGCTATACTAAAATAACGATGGGCGCCGGCGAAAGCGGGACATATTTTCAGGAACTTACCTTTTGTAAAAACCCCAAAAACTACCTGCTTCCGCAAATCATCAACCAGGATTACCTTGATAACTATGAGAAAATAAGCTACAACGATGAAATAGTGCTGCGCATTAATGGTTTTGTACTCAGCGGTGTATTGTTGATGATGATTATGTTTATGGCAGCCAATTTCTGGCTGAGCAGGAAAAAAGAATTTCTCTATAATTGCATGTATTCGGTATGTATGTTTGGCCTCATATTTCTGTACCCGCTTTTACTGCGTACACCAGGCGGGTTCTTTACTTTTTTTATCGGCTATTTCGATTTCTTTTTAATGGTAACAGGCACAATTTTTTATATTGCTTTTACCCGTAAATTTTTGAATACAAAAACACAATATCCCCTGCTGCAAAAAATATTCAGGCTGGAAGAGCTGGCGTTGTTTTTTGTACTGCTTGCTTTTTCTTACCTGCACTTTTTTACGGATATGTTCTGGCTGGAGAGTGGGCTTGAGAACTGTATGAAAGTGATTATACTGGCTTTGGGTATTGTATATATTGTAATTGCGCTGAAACAGCACAACCGTTTGATGAATTACATTGCTGCGGGCAATGCGGTGCTGATACTGTTTGGCTGTATTTCGCTTTCTATGATATGGTACAAAGGCAAAAAATACAATATTTTTACTTCAGCTTATTTTTATTACAGTGTGGGCATTGTATTTGAAATCATATTTTTTATACTTGGCCTTACTTATAAAAACCGGAAAGAACTGATTGCAACCACACAGGAAGGGGAAGCCATGAAGCTGGAAGCGGAAAAAAAGGAATTTGAAGCAAAACTGGCGGTGATAAAGGCGCAGCAGGAAGAACGCAACCGCATCAGTGCAGATATGCACGATGATCTTGGGTCGGGGATGACAGCAATACGCCTGTACAGCGAGCTTGCTAAAAAGAAAATTAACGTGGCAGAAGTACCTGAAGTGGACAAGATATCCTCATTTGCCAACGAACTGCTGAATAAGATGAATGCGATTATATGGACGATGAGCAGCAGTAACGACAGCCTGGGCAACCTCATTGCCTACATAAGAAGTTATACACTGGAGTATTTTGAAAACACGGGAATAGACTGCCGGTTTACCATACCCGATCAAATACCCCAGGTGGAAGTAACAGGCGAAAAAAGGCGCAATATATTTTTAACCGTAAAAGAAACACTTAACAATATTCTTAAACATTCAGGAGCTGCCAAAGTCCATATTGAATTCAGGATTGATGAAAACGGACTCTTGTTAATGATACATGACAATGGTAAGGGGATTGACCTGCATAATGTAAGGGAGTTTGGCAATGGCTTAAAAAATATGAAGAAACGTATGGAAAGCAGCGGCTGTAATTTTAGTATTGAAAATAACGGAGGTACATTGGTAACTTTAAACTGTAACCTTTAATACTTATTTTTTGCCTGCTGCAATAAACAAGGATATCCATCCGGCAATAAAACAAACACCTCCCATGGGTGTAACAGCCCCCAGCCAATTGTATTTTACCGGTAAGACCGCAAGCAGGTACAATGAGCCACAAAAAATAATCATCCCGGCAATGAACAGCCAGCCAGCCCATTGTAAGCATTTTCCTG
>JANMDL010000376.1:0-19822 GCA_031376295.1 Chitinophagales bacterium | reverse complement strand
ATATATATATATATGCGCATGGAGCGCCATTGCAGCAACGGGGTAAAAGTGGCTGACTTTCTGCAGGGTCACTCCGCAGTAGCTAAAGTGAACTACCTGGGACTCGAATCGCACCCTGACAGGGCCACTTCTCTCAAACAGATGCGCCACCCTGGCGCCATGATGAGTTTTGAACTGAAGGGAGGCCTGGAAGCAGGCAAGAAATTTATTGATGGTTTGCAGATGTGTGTAAGGGCAGTATCACTCGGCACCTGCGACACATTACTGAGCCACCCTGCCAGCATGACACATTTTGGCGTACCGAAAGAAAAAAGGGAGCAGTATGGTATTACAGACGGGTTGATAAGGCTGAGCGTTGGTATTGAGCACATTGAGGATATTTTGACGGATTTTGAAGGAGCGTTGGGGAGTTGATTAGTTGATAAGTTGATTAGTTTGGCGGCTGCATTTGTTATTCGTACTTCTTTATTGGGGTTGGGTATTGGGTATTAAGGTATTGGGTATTTGAAGTTTGTATTAATTCGTGTAATTCATTTGGGTATAAGGGTATTATGGAATTAGGTATTTATAGTTTGTATTAAATTCGTGTAATCAGTGTAATCCAAATCATTCGTGAAAAAATTCGTGTAATCAGTGTAATCCGAAATAATTAGTGAAAAAACCATCCGTGAAGCGCCCCATTTTTAATTCTTAATTTTTAATTCTTAATTGACCAAATGGACATAACAGTAAGAAAAGCGGTACCCAAAGACTGCCCCCGGATGATGGAGCTGATAACAGAACTGGCGGTATATGAAAAGGAGCCGGATGCAGTAACCGTAAGCATGGAGCATTTTGAAGAAAGTGGCTTTGGACCAAACCCGGTATGGTGGGCCTTTGTGGCCGAGGTTGATGGTGTGGTGGCAGGCTTTGCGCTGTACTATATCCGCTACAGCACCTGGAAGGGCCAGCGCATGTACCTGGAAGATATATTAGTTACCGAACAGATGCGTGGACATGGCATTGGCAAATTACTCTTTGATAAACTGATTGACCTGTGCAAAGAAAAAAAATACAGCGGCCTTGTGTGGCAGGTAATCAACTGGAATGAACCGGCCATTAATTTTTACAAAAAATACGACGGGGTGGTGTTTGATGATGAGTGGGTGAATTGCAGGATTGAGATGGGGTGAACTGGAAGTTATATGTTTCGCCAATATGTCTCCGCCAGCAACATAGCCAACAAGCCCCGGGCTCAAATGAGCCGGGGCTCTTGATTTTTATTTGAACAATAATGATTTTTTGCGGGGCTTCCCGGCTATACCACTAAATGTTGTGTGCAGTTTTGTTGACAAGAATTCCTGATTTAAATATTTTAGAGCGTTTAAAGTCTTGCTCAAACAGTGTCCAGCCAGAAGATGCATAAATAAAACACATATTCTTTATTATTCTTTCAGAACGTCTGATGTTTTTAAGAGAATTAAATCTGTAAACTTCAGAACATACAATTTTTTGCGGGGCTTCTCGGCTATACCACTAAATGTTATGGGCAGGCTATTTCGTCTTGATTTTTGAAATGGTCATACCAATTGATTTTGTCGGCTTGTCCAAGTCTTTTATTGCAAAGTCAACTGCCGTTTTAACTAAGTCTTTTACTTTTTTGTTTCTATAATCTTTTGCTATATCAACTGGAATATGCCTTATTAAATTCCCTGTCCCTGTTAATAGTTTATGAGGGCCATTTAATAGGGTGCCTTTATTAAAGCCTAAGTTTAAATGATTGGTATAGATTGGGAGCATGCAGAATGCGTCTGAAAGTTTTTCGGAAATTGAGAATACTGATGTCAGGGCATGAGTATGATAAAGTAGTTCGTTGCTGTCAGGGTAAATTTCGAGTATAAACTCTCTCAAATCTTTAAAAAGGTCAATGACTTTCTTGTCTTTAAAATCCAAACAGAATTGAAAGTCTGGATGTATTGGTCGTGGTTTTATCATCTTGCTGTATTGTCATATTGCACTGCACAAACTAAATTACCCTCGGTGTCTAAAAACTTTGTTAACCAACCCACATAAGGGATTGCTGTTTTTGGCATTACTATATGTCCGCCGTTTGTTTTTATTTTTTCAATAATGTCGTCAACATCCTCAACACTCACAGAGCATTCTAAACCAATAATTTTTTCAGCAACTGGTGAATATTTTCTTGATTGCAAAGCTCCAATCAATTCTCCATTTTCGGACTTGTCGGCTTTGATTTGCAAAAAATCACCTTGTCCATAAGAATTAAAGCCCCAATCAAAAACTCTGTCATAGAAACTTTTTGCTCTTTCAATATCGTCAATATAAATAGCAAAGTGTGTCATTTTATTTGTCATACTACCAATTTTAAGTTAGAATTAGTTTTTTTGAAACGTAAAGATAAAAGATACCCTGGTATTAAGCAGGCTGCAATGATTGCCGCTGATAATAGCAAAAAAGAAAATTTATATGGTGTCAATGTGGATATATATGCTAAAATACAACAAGCGACTGCTCCTAATTTAAGTGGGAAAAATCGCAGAATAACACCTGATAGAAAAGTGGGTATTCCATAAACAACAAGCAGCACTGTATTAATTAGGTTTTGATTTCCCGTTTTTGTTAGAATGATTTCAAGTACTCCTCCGATAATAATAAAGACTACCCAAAGATTTCTGTTTATCTCGTCTGTATATGTAATAGCAATATCATTTTTTCGCTGCTTACAGATGTAAATGAAATGATACACAATAGTAATACAAGCTAATAACCAGATTGGGAACAGTCTGTAATCTTGAA
Organism: Chitinophagales bacterium; assembly: GCA_031376295.1. Taxonomy (GTDB): domain Bacteria; phylum Bacteroidota; class Bacteroidia; order Chitinophagales; family Chitinophagaceae; genus Ferruginibacter. Next base: position 17,026 of record JANMDL010000376.1, on the reverse strand, counting down.
AATAGTGCAGAGATATAAAACTCATAATACTGCAGATTAATATTACCCAACCCCATACCAAAAACATATGCCCCTTTTCACCAAAACGGTTACGAGCCATATTAATCATGCTTTCAATAAGGTTGATACTTTCGTTTACTGAAAGCTCTTTTTCCTTCATATTAATGCTTTTAATTACTATAATTACATATCCTTTGGCTGTGTAACACTAAACCAATTGCCACATCCATCAAACATGACTGCTTCAATTCCGTAGAATTGTTCTTTGGGCTCTCCTCTAAATTGAACGCCTTTGGCTTTTAATTCTTCATAAGTGGCTCTGCAATCATTAGTGTACATAACGCCTGCTCCCAATATTCCCTTTTCAAGAAGAACTTTAAAAGCCACCCTGCTTTCTTCATCAAGACCTTCTGGGCTACTTTCAGATTTAATCATACTTTCATGAAGTACTTCCATAAGAACAATTTCTATGTCAGGTTGCTCTTTTGGTGTGACTGTTAGCCAACGATACCCATTTCCCATAAGGGCATCTGTCTTTACTGTAAAGCCCAATTTATTTACATAAAAGTCATAGGCTTTTTTCTGGTCTATGACAAAAAGGGTTGTATGGGAGAATTTTGTTATCATCTCATTGAGTTAAAAATAAAGGTAATGCGGTTTGAAATAAATGACTTCTTGAATCTTGCTTTTTTATCTGTAACAAAAGAATGAAGAATTACTAAAGAATTTTTAATGGCTAATTTCTGCTAAAGATTCACCTAATTTATACTGCTCAATAAAGCAATGTGGTACAAATCTTTTAGGTTGCTCTTTCAATAATTTCTGTTTAAGCCAAGCAATATTCCGATAATATTGTGGTGAGTAGCCACTTGATTTACTGAATAATGAACTAAATGAGCCAAGGCTCTCAAAGCCAATCATATTGCAAATATCTGTAACGCTTATGCCTTCTTTTGCTAACAAAACTTTTGCTGCTTCAAGGCGAATTTGTGTCAGGTATTGGTGAGGTGTTTTTTTATAAATACGGGTGAACAGTCGGTGAAAATGAAATCTTGACATGAACGCCTGTTTTGCTATTTGGTCAAGGTCAACAGGAGAGTGATAATTCTCGTCAATGAAAATTTTAGCATTTGCAATTCTTTGATATGTGTCAGTTGTCAGTTGCAAGGTGAAGTAAAAATAATGTATTTACTGTTTCTGTGTCTAAAGTCTGAGTCACTGCCCCTTTTGGTGATGCTGCTGGATAGCTTGCCCATAACGGCAGTTTGTGAAAAAACCCTGCCGCACACCAAATATACACATTATGTTAATAGCCATATTATTGTATGATTTTTGCTGCACTAAGATATGCAATTTATACAAGGATACAACCGTAATCAAACAACATTCGGCACATTAGACGACCAGGTGGAAGCCGATAACCCGGTGCGGCTGATGGCAGTGCCTTCGTGCTGCAAATCTATCTACGAGGCGGGGTGTCGCTGAACAGGGTATAGCCAAAAGCCCCGGTCTCAAACAGGCCGGGGCTTTTTTATTTTTATTTGAACGATAATGAATTTTTGCGGGGCTTCCCGGCTATACCACTAAATGTTGTACGTTCGCCTTATTCTAGCGAATCGATAATTCGAGTTTTCGATTTAAACCTTGTTCGATAAGTCTGTACAATGTTGATAATTGAATGTCAGCTCTACCATTTTCAATTCTCGAAATATAACTTTTCTTAGTTCCCGTTTTTTCAGCCATTTCAGCCTGTGTCAAATTAGCTTTTTCTCTTTCCTCTTTCAAAAGTTCGCCTAAAATAAAAGTCTGTGCTTTCATTTCAAATTCAGTACGTGTTGTGCTACCGTGAAGGCCGTATTTTTTGTCAAGGTGTTTGTCCCAAGAAACGACTTTGTTATTTGATATTTTTTCTATTTCTTTTTTCATTTTCTGCTTTTAATTTTTTGTCGATAAAATATTGTTTTTTCAACTTTTTTGCTAACTCAATTTCTTGCATGGGCGTTTTCTGCGATTTTTTCTGAAAGGAGTTAATAAGTACAATTAAATTTCCTTCGTCAAAAAAGCAAAGTATCCGATAAATGTTACTTTCATATTCAACTCTTATTTCATAAACTCCGTCTGTAGATTCTAGGTGCTTAAAATACTTTTTCGGTATTTGGTTTACAGCTTTAATAAGCTCAAATACCCAATCAATCTTGTCTTGCAAGTCTTTGTCAAGCTTGCTATAGAACTCGTTGAAGTATTTTCCGTAAGTAGATATTTGTCTGTTCACAAAACAAAGGTAACGAATTAGTGAACATTTTCAAACTTATTTATAAGTTTTTTATTAGAATTTCAAGGTGCAGAAATTCTCCGCTAAGGTGACGTACAACGGCAGTTTGTGAAAAAACCCTGCCGCCCACCAAATATACACATTATGTTAATAGCCATATTATCGTATGATTTTTGCTGCTCTAAGATATGCAATTTATACAAGGATACAACCGTAATCAAACAACATTCAGTACACTGGATGATCAGGTGCAAGCCGGTAACCCGGTGGGGTTGCCGGCAGTGCCTGCGGGCTACAAAACTACCTAAAGGAAGTGTGTCGCTGAACAGGGTATAGCCAAAAGCCCCGGTCTCAAACAGGCCGGGGCTTTTTTATTTTTTTTAAAGTTTATTCGGTTGGCGGGGCTTCTCGGCTATACCACTAAATGTTAGCGGTTCGGGCTTTGTTTCGGAATGTCATTTGTCTATAAATTCAGTTTTATGTTTTTTGATAAATTCTACTTGAATGTGCTGTAAATTTTCTGTTTCATAAAGTTTGTAGAATTCATCGTCAAACTTATTTAATGGGTTGTCTTCATACGATTTACTAAACCCTTCCAATGTTCCGTCTTGATATTGAGTCATTTTTGGATTTTCTTTTTCAAAAGTGCTATTGGCTCGTTCGGTCAAGTCAGCGAATTTGTTAGCTCCAACAAACTTCAAAGCGTCTGGCAAATGCTTGTAAAATTGTCCACTTGAATTGAAGTAAAATTGGTTGTAACCACCATTATTTACTTCTGCTTCCAAAGCCCAAATCATATAAATTGCTTGTCTTGATTTGTTCCAACTCATTACCGTTTCATATTCCTTTTCATAATCTTTCGGCTGTTTCACTGATAAGTTGTCAAACACTACTTGTAATAAATTGTCGTCAGAGGTTGTGTCAATAATTTGTTCAGTTAATTTATTATGAATAGGTCTATTCTTAAAATCTTCAATTGATTTTGAAAGTTGCTCGTCTATATTTTTTGGTAGTTTTCCATCATCTTTTTTTGTCTGCCCTGAACAACCAAACAAGTTTAGAAGTGTCGCTATAATACCCATAATTAATAATGTTCGTTTCATTCTGTGAAGTCTTTTAGCCTGACCGCTAACGATTTGGGTATTGCCGAATGTTGGGATTAGAATTACAAATGATCAAACATAACACAAATGTTGATAGAATTCCAACTGTTCATTTCAGCAATTCTTCCCAACTTTTGGCAATACCATGTTATGCCCTCGTGCTTATTTACCAAGCCCCGTTTTGTAAATAGCCTCTTCTATGTAACCCACTATGTCTGGGTAAGCTATACTAGGAGTAATCCCCATAATTTCTAAATCTGTTAAAATGTCTTCTATATTAGTGTAGCTTATTTCCATTTTCCAAAGAAGGTCATCAATTTTTGTCTTAGAACAAAGCATTGTATCAAAATCATCTAGGGAATCTTCAGAGTGTTGAGATAATGTGAAATGTCCTAATTGATTTTTAATTCTGTAATTATATTTATTCGTGGATAAACTAACAAATTTTAACCCTTGTGCAGTATTTAGAGATACTGATTCCCTATTAATCGCCCAAACTACACAAGTTTTGGATTTTAAGTTTAGAGAATGTGCAACAGAAAAAGCAAAAAATGCTGCAAAATATGGGCTTGTAGTCCAATCTAAAAGTCTAGTTGGAAGTCCATAGTGTTGAGCATAAGCTGACACTAACTCAGGGTCACTTTTAGCATTTATAAATAACTCTTCATTGAAGTTATAAGTTTTACATATTGCTTCAAAATTACTTAGTAATAAAGCATATTTTGATTTGTTTTTTTCTTTTCTGTCAAACGAAGATATTAAATCCCATTTTGAGTCTGCCTGACCTCTAAATAAAAATGACGATATTGATGACTTGCCTGAAGTTGCCATGACCTTCTTAACCATATTAGTTTTGAAGTCGTCCCAATTTTTAAATTTTAAATTATGCATATACTGGTTTTCCTATTGCTTTAATGTTTAAATAATCAATTAAACTAGAATGAAACACATAATTTTTTTTGTATAACGGCAAACTAAATTGTGTATTCCTAGATTCAGAAAAAAACACTTCCTTTTCATTTTTATCAGAATCAGTTTCTATATAGCCAATTAGACCTGATAAAAAAAGTGCGTTAAATGGTTGGTCGAATTCTTCAAATCCAAATTTTTTATAGTTTTTTATTGTACTATTTAACTTTCTTCCGGTAAACCTATCTTCTCCTATATACAAGATCATTTTGCATAAATTTGAATTTATTGAATTAATCATTGCATCGTCAGTATAAACTGCTAAAGTACCGTTTTCAACTACGCCATTATAAATCCAACGTGTACTTATTAAAATTGACGCAATAATTGATTGTTCTTTTGCAATTTGTCTTGCTACATATTTTACAGCATCTTTTAATGCATTTTCATTATCAAAAGAATCTAAGCTAGTTTTACATTTTTCATTATAAATATTCCCAATATTGATAATATCTCTTGGCATAAGCATTGTATGCCTTAATATATATGAATGAATTTTTTCTGTATACCCGCCATTTCTTGAAAGATTTAATTCGGAAATTCCAAAGAAATTTTGAGTAGTTTTTTCTATCTGAGAGTTTTTAAAATAGCAATCATCTAAAAATTCAACCTTTTTGTCTATAAAATGTTTAGCTAGATTATAATCCCATCTTAAAACTTTTATTTTAGGTTCACTCAAATACTTGCTACCATCTTGAGTATGTAAAATGTAAGCATAAACTAATTCTCTAATGCAGGCTATAATATGTAACCGCCCACCAAGTGTATTGCTTCTTATAAATCGAAACATTGCCGCAAATAAGCCATACTGACATTTCAACCATTCATATGGAGCATGTGAAAAATCATCATCTAATTGGTCTATAAAAAAATATATTGGAGGTGACGATTTGATTAATAAATTTAGTTCATATTCAAATGGACCCCATTCTTCCAAAAACATAAAAGATTGTAAATCTTTTAAGGAATTGAAATTTGACAATAAATTTGTAAGTTGATTAAAAATAGAAGTTGGAGCTTTAATTTTTGGTAATATTTTAGAATATTTAGAAAAAAATTCAGACTTTTCTCTTTTAGAAACATATTTATCCAAGGTTTTTGAGTAGAATAAATGACAATATGTGGTTCTTAAAATAACCATTTTCCAAATCCCTCTCCATGTTTCATCTGCTTTATTATCATCTTTTTCAAACCAAGATGTAATTTTAGTAATAAGTTCTGAATCTGGTGGTTTATTGTCTATATCCGTAATATAAACAGAATTTTCATTTTCCGAATTTTGCCTTCTATAATGGTCTTGAATAAATCTCAAATATAGAGTTTTGCCTGAACCTTTTCTACCTACAATAACTCGGGCAGATGTATCTAAAGTTTCATCAATTGTTTGAGTTTGTAAAGAAGTTAGATTAATAAAAGAGTTTCGTAACTTATGAAAATCTACATTTGATGCTTCCGCATCTCCAAATGGACCTGAATGGTCGTAAATTTCTTTTAAATTGTCAAAATGTTCCATTTAAATAATTTATGGTTTAGAGTTGTTGTAGCATGGGGCATAACATTAGTATTGTAGGACATCCCTCCCGGCAGTCCCAATTTCTAACTTGCTGATTATTAATCATTTTATATGTCGCTTTTTGTACCTGTCCCGACACCACTGTTGGGATTGTTTCCAAATCTTCGGTGTCGCAAAAACAGCTTTCTACCCTGTAAACCTATTCAATCTCCTCCATTCAAAAAACAGGAAAAACCCCTTTTTTTAATCCACATAAAAGTATTAAGAGAATATTGGTATTCAAGGCTATCGCAACTACTGGCTTAGGCGGCAGCACTGCTAAAGTACTAAAAAATAAATACAAATTAAAAAAATCAGCAACCAAAGATGGTGCAGAGCAGAAATTATTTTTACCTTTATACCGTCAGAGATATTTATTACATCATGCAGCAACCTTTTACAAAAAGACAAATCTATTATGATAATGGAGAGGCATACGGGTGTGAGTCCCGAAGTCTTATCGTTGCATGCAATGGTATCTCTGACGGTGACCTCTCCTATTTTTTAACCTTCAATTTTTTTTATGTCAGAGAAAAAAGACGAACAAATCCCGGCCGGTAATAACAACCGGCCCGACAGTGCAGCACTTCACGCTGCCGAAATCATCCGGAATTTTATGTTGTTTTACCCGCCCGAAGTAGCTAAGGAAGCGCTTTGGCAATTGCTTAGTACCTGTATGAGCGGCCCGGGTGCTGATGACTGGAACGCCCATGAGCGCAGCAACATGCTGCTGTTTTACCGGCTGGCGGGTGAGCTGGTGGAGGCATTGCCCCGCCTGCTGCCACCGCAAAACCAACCAAACTGATCAGATACAACGGTTAACGAAAGTAATGGCCAGCCTTCGGGCTGGTTTTTTGGCCTCACCCCGGTCCTCTCCCGGGGGAGAGGATGCCTCGAAGATTATGGAGAAGATCGAAGCGGAGCCTTCGGGTCAATCTTCGCTTCAATCTTCGCTATTGCCCTTCTACGGCCTGCCCCGAAGAATTGAAGGGGAGAAGGGATAGAGCTTGTCCCGTACCCCAGGTCGGGAGATGAGGCGAAATACCCGCCATTTTTATGCGGCTGATCGGATTGACATATCCCCCGGGCTCTTTGCTTTTATATACCGCCTGCGGCACACCAGCCTGCTCCTAAAACAGCAGCAGCAACTGCCAAAGCTTTTTCTGCCACTGCCGGCTGGTGCCCGCCTGCTTTTGGCAAGTACCAGCCAGCACCTGCAAAGCGCCCGGCAGCTCCTGCTACACACCAGCCCGCAATGGGGTGATACCGGCCCGCAGCAGGCGGACACCGGCAGGTAACAGGCCGGCACCGGCGCATGGCGGCATGGCATTGGCACATGGTACGCTGGCAGCAGCGCATACTGTGCCGGCAACAGCGGGAAGTGTGATGGCATTAGCGGGGAGTGTGATGGTATCAGCCTGTTGCTGAATTGCGTGCCTTCCGCCCTTACCGGCGCTGAATTATTCGCAGCAGATTTGTTAAAGGTTTTTTAAAAATCATGTTTTACTGATTACATCCGCTGCTTTTAACAATCTCTTAATTATTTATTTCACCTGCCGATTTTACATTTGGTAAATAAATATTTTTTAACAAAAAAAACTTAAAAAGATGAAAGGAGATTTTATCCCGTCGGCACAGGCCGACCTGGACACCTGGGAGGTTAACTTTAAAGAAAAAGTACTAACCGTTACCCGGGAATTGAAATTAGATGATGCTGACACTGCAGCCGCACTTGGCAAGCTGGATGCCCACCGGGCCACTTATGCAGGCATGATAAGCAGGCAGGCCGTAGCAAAAGCAGCTACCAGCACCAATAACGATGCCGAAAAAGAAGCGGTATCCGGTTACAGGGAGCTTGTTGGCCGCATTAAAAAAGCCAAAGGCTATACCGAAGCAATGGGCAACGAACTTAAAATTATCGGCAGCGACAGCGTGTTTGACAAAAGCGCTGCCAAGCCCGTGCTGCTGGTAAGCAAAGAGGGCAGCGGTGTGGTAATTAAATTTAAGAAAAACAAAACAAGCGGTGTACACATTTACAGCCGCCGGGGCGATGAAAAGGTATTTAGTTTCCTGGCGGTGGATACCGCATCGCCCTACAACGATAACCGGCCCAACCTTGTTGCCGGCCAGGCAGAAATGCGGGAATACAAAGCCTGGTATTTTATAGATGAAGACATCATTGGCCAGGAAAGTGATGTGGTGAGCATTTCTGTATAAGCAGATTACCGGGTACATATACGGGCTGCCCGCTTTGGCGGGCGGCCTTTTTTATTGCTCCTGCAGTTGCCTTTTATGTTGCTGTATAAATCTGTTTGCCGCTGGTTGCATACCTGCCTTTGCAGGCAGGCAGGCACAGGCGGCGGCGGATTACAAGCTCCCGGCTTCGGATGCCCGGTGTGGTAGTTGACCAACGGGGTGAGTTTTCTGACAGGAAGTTATTGCAGCTGTTTTGCGGCCGCCCCGCCCGGGGAATTTGGAATGCATTCCTCAATTATTTTGCCACATAGTACCCAATTTGTACTTTTACTATCCGAATCAGTAAAAAATGAAAACAAAACTACTCCTCTTATCAATATTTATTTTATGTATATATTGTAATCCAGGCAATCTTTATTCCCAAAATTCGCTGAGCTATGCTGCTGCATCGGATACAACGGCTGCATTATTGACCGACAATAATGGCAATGCCATTGACTTTACAACTGAGCCCAATATTATAAGTAACAGTTTAACTGACGCTAAAGCCGGGCCATTTGCTATTGGCTTCGACTTTCTTTTTATGGGTAAATACTATTCGCATTTTATTGCCGGAAATTCCGGGCAGGTTGGGTTGGCCAGTTCCGGCTCCACCACGGTAGTAATGTCGGGTACCAGCACAAACAATCTTTTACGAACAGTGGCTTATCCACCGGCTGCATCAGGCACAGCACCCGTACTGGCCGCCTTTTGGGATTATTTAAAAACGCCTGCCAATGGCATGACGGTACGTACAAAACTTACAGGCAATGCCCCAGCACGCTGCCGGGTTATCCAATGGAATGCTTTAATTAATGCCTATTCTACCACCAGCACAGATACTGCAGATGGCATGTTTCAATTGCGCATATACGAAGGCTCAAACATTATTGAATATGTATATGGTAAAATGACAACAGGGTCATACTTTCCGCCCGGCACTTTTGGCCAGCCTTCTGCTTCAATCGGGTTTAGTGCTGGCAGTGCCAATAATACCTTTCTGGCGCTCAGCAACCTTAATACGTTTTCATTTACTGCTGTGGCTGCAAATGAACCTGCCACACAAAACACGGCCAGCAATTACCTTACCGGTGCCATCACACCGCTGCATTCAACCGCCGAGGGCAAAAGGCGTTTTATCCGCTTTTCGCCAGCCAACCCTTTGAGTGGTGCATTCAGCAGCCTTGGCTTTACCAATGTTTCGCAGTACTCCGTTAAACTGAACTGGACGGATAATTTCACCAACGAGCTGGGCTTTTTAATATACAGGTCAACAGATGGTATTAATTTTGAACTGGCTGGCAGCACAGCCCCGGATATAAACAATTATACCGCAACAGGCCTGGTATCGGGCACAAACTATACCTGGAAAGTAACAGCCATTACCGAAGGGCAAACCAGTTCCATTGCAGCAGCCCAGGCTACAAATACATGCAGCAGTGGCTTAAGTGGTATTGTAAAAATAGGGCCTAATGCAGGGGATCATTATACAACAATAACGGCGGCTAATACTGCATTAAAGAATAACGGGCTTGGCGGCAATACCATACTGGAATTGCAAACCGGTTATAATCCGGCTGCTGAAACCTACCCGGTTAGTTTCAGAAGCAACCCCTCCCAGGAAAGTTTTTCCCTCACACTCAGGCCTGCTGCAGGCGTATCGCCCATTACTTTTACTGCATCCGGCTCTTCTGCTTTTATACTCGACAGCCTCCTCAACTTTACCATTGACGGAAGCCCCGGGGGTACGGGCAACAGCAAAGGGATCACTATTCAAAATACTTCTTCCAGTGGTACTGCAATTGTTTTCCGCAATACCGCAAGCGGCAATGTGATAAAGAATACTGTAATAAGGGGCAATAACAACAGCAGTATTTCAGGGGTAGTGCTTTTTTCCACAACCGCATTCACCACAGGTAACAGCAACAATATTATTGAATTTTGCGATTTGAGGGAAGCGACTGCCAGCCCGGCACAATTATTATACGCTGAAGGCACCAGTGGCAAGGAGAATTCGGGCAATATCATACGCAATTGTAACTTCTTCAACACATCCTATCCCATTACTGGGTCTACTGATTTTAGTATGCTGAATATTGCAGGGAATAATACAGCCTGGGTGATTGACGGCAACAGTTTTTATCAGCCTGCGGGTATGACGAGCTTCAGCTCATATACTGCATCCTTTATAAGGGTTGCTGCATCAACCGGAAGGAGATTTAAAATAGTTAACAACTACCTTGGGGGCAGTGCGCCGCAATGCGGGGGCACCAATACATTGCTCACCTTTTCTTCCGCAGGTTTTCACCTGGTAAATTTTGCGGGTTTTACAGGAGACTCCTCATTTATTACAGGAAACCAGTTGCGAAACTTTACTGCAACCCAAAACCAGCAAAGGCCCAATTACCCCTCGCTTATTAATATTACAGGTGGTATTGTACAATGCCAGAATAACCTGCTGGGCAGCACCACTGCGGCGGATGCCATTGTTTTACTGGATGATTCGCCTGGTACGTTTTCAAACGCACCACCAAGATTTGCAGGCATAAAGCTTGCTCCTTTTAATGCAGGTGTAGTGGCCAGCCAGAACACCATTGCGGGTATACAGTTAAAAGCTGTTGCAGCCACACCCAACTACAGCAGCGGCAAGCTTAGTTTTTACGCCATTGCCATAGACAATAACCCATTGCAGGTAACCATTACCGGCAATACCATTGGCAGCCCGGCAGTTACAAACAGCATCTACTCCACTAATGCTAAAACCCAGTTACAGGGGATATTTATTTCGAGCGGAAACAGTTCTGTGCAATACCTCATCAACAACAATACCATTCAAAACATACGCTCTTATTCAACAGATTCTTCCTGCTCCGTTTACGGAATCCAGTTTTCGGCCGCAGCAGCATTGGTGCAGAAAAATATTATAAGAAACCTTACACTCACTGCCGGCAACAACAGTTATATGGCGGGTATTGAAACCAATGCCACAGTAAGCGGCAATACCATCAGCAACCTGCGGCATGAATCGGCCAGTGCAGCCAATATTTTTGTAATCGGGATAAACGGGGGCGCACTCGTTTCTGAAAATTTCATTCACAGCCTTACAGCATCCACCAGCGGAACTGCAACAATTCATGGCATTACAAACCCTGCATTTAACCAGTGCAGAAACAATATGATAAGGCTTGGCCTCGACTCCTCAGGGGCTTCTATCAGCCGGGATTATACATTTACGGGAATTTATGGTACTACCTGTGCCAACTACCTGCACAATACCATCTATATTGGCGGACAGGTAAGCAATGGCAGCAACAACAGCTCCTGCATCACACTATCTAACAGTTGTTCTCCCAATATCCTGCTGAATAATATCTTCATCAATTACCGTTCTGGCATTTCAGGTTCGGGCAAGCATTACCAGGTAGTAGCTTCATTCCCGGTAACTAACGGATCACCATCCAATGGTAATATCTTTCACGACCTGAAAACGGGTTTTAACTGCAGGTATGGCAATACAGATTACACATCATTACTGTCGTGGGTGGCTGCTGTTAAAAAAGACAGTCTCTCCCTTACAGGATGGCCCAACCTTATTAATGCCACCGGCAATGCTGCTACTGTGAACCTTCACGTAAGGGACACCACCATGGCAGAGAGCAATGGGGTAAGCTCGGTGGTAACTGCAGATTTTGACGGGCAAACAAGGGCCACCAATACCCCGGTAGATATTGGTGCCGATGCAGGGTTGTTCAGCCAGGCAGATATTTCAGGTCCGTTTATTATTCCTGATGTTGCTAAAAACCATCCGGCCGGAGCGCCGCAATATATCAATACCATTATACGTGATGCAGGCAGGGTTGACACCAGCGCAACTTTAAAGCCCCGCCTATGGTTCAGGAAATCTTACCCTGTTGTAAGCAATTGGTACAGTACAGCGGGTACCAGAATATCGGGTACTGCAAAGTATGGTATATGGAGGTTCCAGGCCGATTACCCTTCAGTGGGTTTACCAATTAATGGCAATGATTCTGTTCAGTTTTATATTGTTGCACAGGATACACTTGTAACACCCAATATAGGATATGCCCCTGAAGCAGGTGCGGCACACAGTGATGTGAATACACAAATAACAGCGCCATCAGCACCATACTCCTACAGGGTTATTCCAATATTAAGCGACACCATATACGCAGGCAATGGCCAAATCTATAACTCCCTTACCAAAGCAGGCGGATTGTTTGAAGCATTGAATACAGAACTGGTTTCACTGCAAAAGAATGTTACCGTTCTTATCACATCAGACATGACGGAAGATGGTTCCAATGCGCTGACCAATACAGGGCTCAACGGATTCAGGCTTACCATTAAGCCATCGGCTGACACGGTAAGAAATATCAGCAATACAGGCAATCTTGCCAACAGCCTGGTTACGGTTTCCGGTGCCAAAAGAGTTTTTTTTGATGGCAGTTATAATAGCAGCGGCAGGTACCTGCGTTTTGTAAATACCAATACAGCACCCTTTCAGTGTAAACCCGTTTTTTATATCCTTGGCAGTGCAGATAGTGCTGTGTTTAGTAATATCATTATTGAGTCCAACCACAGGATAGATTACAATAATTCCGGCGGACCGGTTGCTTCTGTCTTTATCAATACCGGCAATAACAGAAACATCATTATCCGTGAATCAGCCATAGGCAATGCTGTAACCGGAACGCCCGGCTCTGTGGAATATGCAATATTGTCCCTGAGTGCCGGCAATAAAATAAGTATTACAGGAAATGATATTTATAATTTTAATGCAGGCGGGGTATCGCTGCAAAGCATTGCCGACAGTGCCATTGTAGCGGGCAATCATTTCTACTACAATATGCCCTCGCCTGCAAATAATTCACAAACATGCATCAAAATTAACAACGGAAGGAAACACCGTATTGAAAATAATTTCATAGGCGGCAGCAGCCGGAATTGCGGCGGCACTGCATGGTTAAATAACGGTAGCCTGGTGAACCCGGCAAACGGAACAGTTACTTTTATTGCCATTGATGCACAACCGGCTGCAACCGATACTACTTTTATCAGGAACAATACCATTCAGAATATCAATATCAGCGCCCCATCCGGTGCATTCTCAGGTATTGATGCCTACGGCATGTTGGTGATCACAGGTAATAATATCGGTCACCCATCCAGCCCCAACAGCATCATTAACGCAGGCGATGCTTTCAGTACTTATACCCGGGCAATGAATATAGGAGGTGCCTCACCGGTAGAGGTAAGCAATAATACCATCGCCAACATCACTTCAACAGGAACGGGCAGCCCGGTAAGTGTAGCGCTGCATGGGATATTTATCGGCGGCAATGGATTTGCAAAGGTTTTAAACAATACAGTATACAACCTGAAGAGCAGCTCGGGCAGCAGTTACCTTTCGCCCAATGCTGCTGTAACCGGTATATACCTGTGGAGCAGCCTTAACGGATACTTATGCGAGGGAAATACCATCAGGTCGCTAAAAGCAGTTAACACAGAAAATAATACAGAAGCGATTGGCATAAGGATACTGTCGAGCACCACGGGTAATTTTAACCGCAACAGAATTTATGACCTTGAGTGCCTTTCGGCAAGGGGAGGATCGGTTACGGGTATTTATGCTGAATCTGCCGGCAGCTATAAATTTACCAATAACCAGTTAGCACTTACCAATGGAACCAATACCAATAAAATCACCATCAGGGGTATTTATAACAATGCAAATAATTATACAGGCAGTTATTATTACAACAGCATTTATATTGGAGGAACAACCCCCGACACCTCCTGGTCTTACGGGCTGATACTGTCGGGCAATATTGCAACAGCAAAATGCTTTAACAACCTGATTTATAATGAAAGAACCAGCGGTACCGGGGGGCACTATGCAATAAGTGCCATACTTAACAACCAAAGTACCAACTGGACGTCACGTACTTCAAACTACAATTTGTTTGTAACTGCTGACACCTCAAAAGTTATGGAATGGGGACCCTGCTGCACAGGTGTTGCACAATCAATGCGGCAATGGCGGGCTGCTACAGCAGGAGATTCCAGCAGCTATACCACCCTTAACACTAAAGTACCATCGGCCACATTATTTGTAAATACTGCCGCCGGAAATTTAAACATCAACAACAGCGATTCACTGTGCTGGTATGTTAATGGCAAGGGTATGCCGGTTACAGCTATCAGTGGCGATTTTGACAGCGCCGCCAATGTACGTTCAACCAATCCCGTTAATGGCCCTACTGATATTGGTGCTGATGAATTTAATACAAGCACCAACCTTGTTCCGCTGGAGCTATATGGCAATCATCAACCCGGTGGTGCAGATACCATTTCATTCAATGGCCGTATCATGGCTGTTATTAAATGGGGCAGCACGGGTACGCTCCCTGTAATGGGTAATGCAAAATGGTACAGCGGTGTATGGCCAAAAGATACTACCAATAACAGTACGGTATCGAATGCCAGGTACATGAGCAGTTATCTCGATATTCCTGCCAGTGGCGGAAGCAATTACAGTTATTCGCTCACCATGTTTTACGATTCAGCAATGGCTGGTAAAATAACAAACCCTGCCACCATGCTGCTGCACAAGCGTGAAACCGGCCTGGCAGGCAGTTGGGTGAGTTACCCGTCATCAGTTGTAAATACCAGTGCAAAAACAATTACAGTAAACAATATCAACTCATTTTCTGAATTTACCGCTACAGATGCAAACGCACCACTATCTGCCGGGGTGCAAAGTTTCTGCCCGGGCAGTAATGCAGTACTTAATGCCCAGCTATCAGGCAATTTGTATCAATGGCAACTTGATAACGGCAGCGGGTTCAGCAATGTTACTGACAATGCGGTTTTTTCAGGAACCGGCACACAGAGTTTACAAATAAACAACCTGCCATCATCCTGGTATGGGTACAAATTAAGGTGTGTGGTGGATGGTATCAATACTGTTGCAACTACTATCCGGATTGCAAATAGCTGGACAGGAACTGTTGATTCGGCCTGGGAAAATCCTGCAAACTGGGGCTGCGGATCTGTGCCTGATGCAAATACTGATGTTGTAATCAGCAGCGGAACTGTTGTATTAAGTTCAAATACTGTAATAAGAAGTTTAACATTAAGCCCCGGGGTAATATTTATTGTAAATCCGGGTGTAACTTTAACGATAACACATTAGGCAGAGGATGCTGGTGTTGTAAGATGTTTATTTTCAAATTGGTGGAGCGGGGGCGGCCCTGCAAAACTGCTGCAATAACCAAAGTACGAAGGATGAATAATGAATTACGAAAGTGCGAACTTGAAACTCATCAATCTCTTTCGCCGCTGCCTGTGTATTTGACCTGCGGCGAAAATACTTAGTGTGTTGCAACGCCGAAAACAGGAAAGGTTACCCCTGCGTAAGTAAACATAAGCTATCAGCCAGTGCTTCTACAGAATGTATCACATTAACCGGAATATCAATTTCATCAAAAGTATCCAGCTTTACCACTTTTTCTGCTTCTCTGTAAATAACCTGGCCTGACATAACTGTTAATTTTGACGGCTGATGCGCCTGGTGTTCTTTCAGCTTCATACCGTTTTTAAAGCCGATACACAATACTTTAAAATGCTCTCCTTTGTGCAATGCTTTAGCCACAGGGTGAGTGGAAGTTTCCAGTTGCAGCAAAATATCTTTAATAATCATAATTGCCCTTTTAATAATAAAACCGGTTATAAAGTTACCGTATTTATCATTGGTAAACTTGAATAAAAAATATATGCTAAAGAAGATGGACGGTTATTTCAACTTGCTTTTTAGCCAGGCTGGAGAGAACCGGGGCGCAGATTTACGTATATCCTTTTTTTCCGTTCGTATTATATCATCAATAATATTGAGATGATGCCGGGTATGTATTTCAAGAAACCTCCTGGTGTTTTTGAGGTTGAGGTTGCCAAAAAAGGGGTGTTCAATAAAGTTGTTTGGCTGCAGGTTATCCAGTTCATTTATTTTTTGTAATGCAGTATCAGCATGCTGCTGCAGAGAATCCGCAGTAAAATCGTTGGCTGGCATCACTGCATCCGGCGCCTTGCCCCTGCCCCTTGGTATTTTACCGGTGGCAAAAACAATCATTTTTGTAAAACTGAATTTCCCCTGGTAATCTGCCGTGTTGGATTTGCCCATGCCAGTGATGATGCGGTTATTGACCAGCAACGTATGAGCAATATGCCAGCCGACTGATGATGCTGAAACGGAAGGATTAACCAGTTCCATCTGCGGAATTTTGCTTTGCAGTTCTTGTATTAACCCGGCTACTTTACTCATTTGTATTTTTTGTTTTTTGCCGATAAAGTTATGCAATAAAGCAACGCATTTGCCGCAGCTACATTTTTATTTGCCTGCACAACATTTTGTACACTAACTTTATCACTGCAAAAAAACAGCACCGCATGGTACAAAAAATGATTGACTATTTTAACAGCCTGCATCCTATGCCACCCGGGCTCTGCAATGCCATTGCTGCTGTTGCTACATTGGAGGACTATCCTAAAAAAACAATCCTGCTCAAAGAAGGGCAAACAGCCAATCATGCCTGCTTTGTGGTAAAGGGGCTGGCAAGGGCTTATTACAATTCAGGTGATAAGGAAGTAACCCGGCTGTTTATGGATGAAGGCTATATCATCACTTCCTGGCTGAGCTTTTACACCCGCCAGCCTGCGCATGAAACGATTGAGATTTTAGAAGATGCCACCATGGCCTGCCTGCACCATGATGATATTGAAAACCTGTATGCCGAGTTTCCTGAATTTAACATCGTGGGCAAAAAAGCGGTTGAATATTTTTTCTCTTTATCCGAACAGCGGAGCCTGATGCTTCGC
>JANMDL010000339.1:0-1676 GCA_031376295.1 Chitinophagales bacterium | reverse complement strand
GTCGGGCGCTGGCAAAACTACATTAGCCAACAAAGTAAAACTGCTGCTGGAGCAGGAGCAGTTGAAAGTGGAAATTATTGACGGCGATGTGTACAGGAATACCCTCTGCAAAGACCTTGGTTTTTCCAAAGAAGACAGGTGCGAAAACATCCGCAGGCTGGGCAAAGTGGCGCATGAGTTTTCTGCAGCAGGTAATATTGCTATTATTGCTGCCATCAATCCTTTTGAAGCAGTTCGTAATGAACTTGACAAAAACTATGCTGCCAAAACCATCTGGATAAAATGTGCAGTGGAGGTGTTAACAGAAAGAGATACCAAGGGCTTGTACAAAAGGGCGGCATTACCCGATGAGCATCCTGATAAAATACACAACCTCACCGGCGTGAATGATGTATATGAAACCCCTGCCCTGCCCCATCTGGTACTAGATACAGCCAGCGAAACACCGGATGTTTCTGCCGAAAAGATGTTCCGCTTTATAATTGGACTTTTGTAGTGGTGCGTATTTTTTCTACCGCCTCATACAATTCATGTACTTTTTCAAGATAAGGTGGCACAGGCTGGTGCATAGCTGGTTCGGCAAAAACCTGCCCCGGGTATTTGGCATGAAAACCTGCACGCTGCTGCATAGCTTCCATTTCAGCCGCACTGATTGCGATGCCGGTTGCTGCTGCAATCTTATTTACAATGGCTACAGTTCCTTCGTTGTAATTAACGGGTATTGCCAGCCGGTCTGCTGCTAATATTTTTGTAAATGCCAGCAGGTAGGTCTCTATTACTTTGGCCATGTATTCATCAAGGCTAATCCGTAAAATCTCATCTCTGTCAAAGCCGAAAATTTCAGGTTCAAGTAAACCCGGCACAGCCTGCATTCCCCTGTTTTTTTGTTGCGAACGGAGTACTTCATCGGGCTTGCGGTAAAGGAGTATAAATGGCACATCCGGATACAGTTGCCGCAATTCCTTATAATAATGAATATGCCAGCTATCAGCTTTTATAAACAGGTGCCTGTGCTGCTCATTTCGTTTTGTACCATACAATTCAACTGCGGCTTTTATCAATTGCAGTATATCCGGATTCTTTTCTTTTTTACCCTGGCGCAGCAGTTCATCAAAAAAAGGCACTTCCGACAATACGATATTTGCTTGCTGCAAAGCCAGTAACTGAGATACCAGTGTTGAACCGCAGCGTGAAATGTGAAAGATGATGGCCGTTGGGATAATGGAATCTGCCTGGGCTGCCCATCCGGGTAATACTGCCGGGCTGCTCAGGCTGCTGATGAGTTTGGAATTTTCGGGCAGGCTGCGGCATTTTGAAATGGTTTCGTCGAAAAAAGGAGCTGTGAATGCAATATTGCCAAGATAAAGCCACCGGCAGCAAAGGGTATCATTTACCGTAACAAATTTATAAGGTATCCAGTCTTTTATCGCTGTTTGTATGCTGCTGTTCATTGCAATAAGGTTTGTACTGCAAACATATTCGTTCTTTGTGATTTCGTAATGTTTCTGAAAAAAAATCTCATTTGCTTAAGTAATGATAAGGTCAGGCAAAGGAATGCCCTAACAGCAACCATTTTTTTGATTTATTTAACTATTTATGGGCTACTTTTATCCTGCTTTTTTAAACTTATATGTATGAAAAGATATTTTTTAGCTGCAATGCTTCTTTACTGTGGT
>JANMDL010000268.1:0-10056 GCA_031376295.1 Chitinophagales bacterium | reverse complement strand
GCAGAAAGGCGGCATTGGCACAATATGAAAAGGAGGTTGAATACCTAAAACAACAGAACAGCGATTTACTTGCGGCTGTTACTGGTAAGAAATAGTAAAGTGTCTCTGCCAGTATAAACTATAATACGCTAAAACTAACGGGTGGGACACAGTGGGTGAAAATAATTCTGTGCTTCAAGTTCTTTACCTGGTACCAATATCCGCTTTGGTCTACGGGTCAATCTTCGCCGTTGTTCTGTCTTATTGACCAACAACGATTTGGTTGTAGCATCATAGAAAACTACTACCTGCCATACGCTTGTTGGTGATAGCCTTGCTGCATGGCCATCGGCACGAACACCAACAAGGGCAGCAATTTAACACAAAGATAAGCAAGGTGTTATTATTTTAGTTCAATTATAGTCGTGGTCTAACAGGTAAGTAGTAACCTGCGGACACTAACCGGGGCGGAGAATTACTCTTTAGTAATAGTGGATTATATAAAAAAGGATTCCCAATTTCAATATAATAGGAATCCTTTTTCTAACTACTTGCTCAAGTTGTCATACAGGTCTTGAGAAGTACTACTGCCAGAACTCTCATTACTACTGCTACCTGAAGAACTTGTGCCGTTTTCACCTCCTCTTGAAGTAGAGTGTTCATTTGAATCAATACTTTCACTTCCTTTTCCACCATAATCACTTGAAGATGTAAAATCTGATTTGCTTCCTGGATCAAACATAAAATAAATTAATTTCCCCCTACTCTAAATCGGTTTTCAGGTTACCCGTGCTTACTCTGTTTTGGATTTTCTGCTTTCCTCCATTTCAATTATTATTAACATTATTTTTTTAAAGCTCTATGTCTTGTAAAGTTGCTTGAACATTAGTATTGTACGACACCCCTTCCGGCTGCCCTATTTTCTAACTTGTTGATTATTAATTTTTTTATATGTCTTTTTTTGTACCTGTCCCGACGCCAGTGTTGGGATTGTTTTCAAAATTTCGGTATCGCAAATATAACTCCTCTCACAAACTTACCCAATGCACACAGAATAAAAAACAGGAAAAACACCCTTTTTTTAATCGCAAATAATGTATTGTAAGAATATTGGCATTCGAGGCTATCGCAACTACTGGTTTAGGCGGCAGCAACAACAAGATACAAATATTTTTATACAATCCAATTTTTTTAACGGCTAACGGTGGTGCAAATGCAAAATGGTTTTGCCTTTACGCTGTCAGATTACCTGGATTATGTTAATCATCACTACACAAAGGTTCAAACCAATTTTTTGGCAGGGATACAGATGCAAGTTCCGAAGATCCTTTTGTGGCCATTCTGCAAGCGTTCTTACGGTGAGCTGTCCATTTTATTTAAAACCTTTTTTGTTTTATGTGAGAGTGTAAAAAAAATTGGCGGGCCTTCATCGTCAATTGTATGGTTTCCTATTTGGCATACCCTCCGTCCTGTCATGCCGACTGTCATGCCGACGCAGGAGGCAAAGCAAGGCATCTACACTACCGGGCAGCAGTAAGCATCGTGTTGGTGTAGATGCCTCCCCCGTCGGCATGACAGGACGGGGCAGTATATGTCAATGGCTACAATCCATACAGGTTATAGTTATAGTTACAGTTACAGTATGTTTTGATTGCAAAGGCCTTGAAATTTGGGTAAGTCATTGCCGCTGTAGAGGTCAAAAAACAGCTTTATAAGTATTTGACCTGCCGCTAAGAGAATTTGCCCTAAATACTCAGTTTTTTGCATACCGCAGGTTGGTTTGGCCCGAAAAACGCTGTTTTTGGCATCCCGCAAGTTGGCTGGCCCTAAAAACGCTGTTTTTGGCGTGCTGCAGGTTGGCTGGCTCTAAAAACGCTGTTTTTGGCATGCCGCAAGTTGGCTGGCTCTAAAAACGCTGTTTTTGGCATGCCGCAGGTTCGCTGGCTCTAAAAACGCTGTTTTTGGCGTGTTTCTGATTGGATTGGCCTTAAATGGTCGCCATTTTGGATGAAGCTGGCACCCGGTCGGCATACCGCACGGGCGGCACAAGCTGTGGCCCGCCTTAGCGGGGTCCGTCTGACCGGGGTGCGGCACAGAGCCATGCTGCCTGCGTCTGACGGACCCCAACCTTTGGTTGGGGCCACGTACAGACGCTGGCCCTACCCCCCAAACCGGTACCCCCGCAAAAAATCCTCCACCAGCATCCGCTTCTTGCCTTCCAACTGCAGTTCTTTTACGCTGATAAATCCATCGGCCCCCCCAAATTGCAAAAATGTTTTGCCATCTGTTTTATATTCGCCGGGAGGCATGCCGGTAAGCTTTTCTTCTTTTGCTGCCTGGTATATCTTCAACGTTTTACCATCCAATTGGGTAAATGCCGCAGGAAATGGCGATAGCCCACGGATGAGGTTGTAAATTTCTTTTACATTCTTCGTCCAGTCTATCCGGCAGGTATCGGTAAATATTTTTGGTGCATGTTTCAGCACGGTATCGCCAGCCAGTTGCGCCTGCGGTACTTCCTTCAGCGTGCCATCTGCCAGGCCCTTGATGGTGCGCAGCAGCAGGGCGGCACCGGCATCTTTCATTGTATCGTGCAGTTCGCCTGCAGTCATGTTATCGTCAATAGCAATTTCGCTGGTACAGAGTATATCGCCTGTATCAATTTCATGCTTCAGTTTAAAAGTAGTGGCACCGGTAACAGTTTCGCCATTGATGATGGCCCAGTTGATGGGCGCAGCGCCACGGTATTGCGGCAGCAGCGAGCCATGCAGGTTGAGCGTACCCATCGGCGGCATGTTCCACACCAGCTCGGGCAGCATACGAAATGCCACCACCACCTGCAAGTCTGCATCCAGTACTTTCAGTTCAGCCAAAAACTCCGGGTTCTTCAGTTTCTCCGGCTGCAGCACATGCAATCCCTTTTCCACCGCATACTTTTTTACCGCACTCTGCTGCAACTGCATCCCACGCCCCGCAGGCTTATCCGGCGCCGTTATCACTCCCACTATGTTGCAACCAGCCTCCACCAGCACTGCCAGCGAAGCCACTGCAAACTCGGGTGTACCCATAAAAATGATGCGGAGGGCTTTGTAATCTTTCACTTTTGCAATTATGAATTAAGAATTGGGTATAGCAAGTTGAAAAGTTGATTAGTTGATAAGTATGGTGCGAATCGCAGTGCTTATCGCTCAACGACCATCGGTCAACGTCCAACGACCAACGGTCAACGGTCATCGCTCAACGGTCAACGGTCATCGCTCAACGAGCTTTCAAACTAGCGTAATCAAACACCAACTGGCAAAAACCCCTTATCCCCACATCCAGCATACTGTCGTCAATAAAAAAAGCAGCGGTATGGTGCGGTGGCGCTTTTGCAGGATCATTGCCCTTTGGCATTCCTCCAAAATAAAAAAAGAAGGAAGGCACTTTGGCTGCATAATAGGAAAAATCTTCGGCCCCGGTTTGCCATACGGTTTCTGTTACATTGCCTTTGCCGGCAGCTTTTTCCAGCGATGGCACCATCATTTTAACCAGTGCAGGATTGTTGTAAGTAACCAATGTTTTGGTATCAATACCTACCACAGCTTCGGCACCAGAAGCCTCTGCAATTTTTTCGGCGGTAAGCTTTATTTTCTGATGCACTTCCTGCTGCATTTTGCTGTCGAGTGTGCGGATGGTTCCTTCCAGCAGGGCTTCTTCCGGAATGATATTGTTGCGTACACCACTGGTGAATTTGCCCACGGTAATCACCACCGGCGCAATGGTGAGGTCGCTCTGGCGGCTTACCACCTGCTGCAGTCCATTGATGATTTGTGCGCCCACGGCAATGGGGTCGATGCCCTTCCAGGGCTGCGAACCATGTGAGCCCTTGCCCTTTACTTTAATAGAAAACCAATCGCTGCTGGCCATAAAAGCGCCAGACTTATAATGGAATTTACCCACTTCAATATTTGATTCTATGTGCATCCCAAACACTACCTCCACTTTGGGGTTTTCCAGCACGCCTTCTTTTACCATCAGCGCTGCTCCACCCTCTTCGTTCCCCGGCGCTCCTTCTTCTGCAGGTTGAAAAATAAACTTTACCGTACCGGCAATCTCACTCTTCATTTTGCTCAGCACTTCGGCCGTACCCATCAGCATGGCCACATGCGAATCATGACCGCAGGCATGCATTACGCCTACTTGCTGCCCGTTGTACTCACCCTTTTGCGTAGAGGCGAAAGGCGATCCTTGATTTTCTGTTATTGGCAGGGCATCCATATCGGCCCGCAGGGCAATTACCGGCCCCGGCTTGCCGCCTTTTAAAATGGCTACCACACCGGTTTTAGCCACACCGGTTTTTACTTCCAGCCCCAGTGAGCGCAGGTGTGCAGCGATGTACTCTGCTGTTTTAAATTCCCGGTTGCCCAGTTCAGGATTTTGATGGATATGCCTGCGCCATTCCACCACTTTGGCGGCAACGGCTTTTACCTGTTTGTCGAGTTCGGTTTGTGCGGTTGCTGCGGCGGCCATACACAATGATGTGATAAAAAGGAACGTGAATTTTCTCATTATTTTGTTTTTAGTACGCCGTTGGTCAAACACCAGGCGGCGGCAATTTTATTTTTGGCAAAAACAAATTTACAAAGAATGCTACAGTAAGCAATGGTTGGTGTAAATTTGATATACAGTTCAAAGTTCAGCAGTTGAAGGTTCAAAGTTCAAAGGCAGCTTCGCACGGCACCAACCAACTTAGAACTTTTTGAACTTTGAACTATCAAACTTTGAACTTTTCAACTTTGAACTTTCCGCACTTTGCGATTCAAAAAAATGTCACAAAAAAAAGTCATCATCATCGGCGCTACATCGGGCATTGGCCGGCAATTAGCCATACTGTATGCACAGCAGGGCTGGCTGGTGGGCATCACCGGCAGGCGCACCCAATTGCTGGATGAACTGTGCGCAGCTTACCCCGGTAAAATGATTGCTGCTACAATGGATGTAACAGTACCGGATGCAACAGCTGCTCTTGAACAATTGATACTGCAAATGGGCGGCATGGATCTACTGATTTATAACAGCGGCTTTGGCGATACAAGCGAACAATTGGACTGGAATATTGAGCAGCAAACCACCCTCACCAATGTTAACGGATTTGTGGCCATCACCAATGTTGCCTACAACTGGTTTCTCGATAAACCTGCGGGACACATTGCTGCCACTTCATCTATCGCCAGCATACGGGGCAACAGCTTTGCGCCTGCCTACAGCGCCAGCAAGGCATACATGAGTACTTATCTTGAAGGGCTACTGATCAAAATAAAGAAACAGAAACGCAATATTTATCTCACTGATATACAGCCCGGCTTTGTGGATACCAAAATGGCCAAGGGTAATGGCCGGTTTTGGGTAGCCACACCCGAAAAAGCTGCCAAACAGATAGTTGCCGCCATCAGCAAAAAACGCTTCAGAGTGTATATTACCCGGCGCTGGTGGCTGATTGCTAAAATAATGAAATGGCTGCCCAATTTTATTTATCACCGCATCGGGTAATACCGCAGTCATACGCAACGTGCCTTGCAGGAGACGTTGCTGAAAAGGCAGTGGCGATAATCATACAACACCCTTCTAAAACAGCAAACAAAATGTTAAAATCACCCATTCCAGTCCATTACAGCCACCCTGCTATGAAATATGGCATAGTATTGCATCGCTTCAGGTATAAACAATAACTTTGTTATGCAATACTCAGCTATGTCGTTACAATTTGAATCGGAAAAAAACAGGAGGGCGTTTATCTTCACCGCTATTATTTGTGGTGTGCTGCTGCTTGTATTTCTTATTCCCTGGCCCAAGTTTGAAGTAAAAGAACCCGTAGCAGAGGAATTATTAGAAATAAACCTGGGTAATGATAGTGAGGGCTGGGGCGAAACACAGCCGCTGATAAAAGGCGAAATGTCGCAACAGGACAACCAGCCCGCCGAAGTAAAAGAGCAGCAGGCAGCACCAACCAACGAGGAAGCTGCCAGGGATATTACTGATGATAATGAAAAAGATCCAGATGCTGCTCCGGTTACAAAACCCGTAAACCCCGACCCCAAAGCAACAAAAATTATTGACAGGCCCACTGCCAATGAGGCAAAACCTACCCCCACACCGGCAGTTGTGCCTGCACCTGCGCCGCAAAAACCCAAACTACCTTTGTACAAGGGCCCGGGTAATGGCAATGGCAATGGCGCTACCGAAGACAATGGCTACAGGAGCCAGGGCAACAAACCCGGCGGCACTGGCGATGCGGGCAGCCCCAATGGCAAACCCGACAGTTATGGCACCAAACCTGGCGGCAACTCTGGCGGCGGGCCAAGGGTAAGTGGCGACAGAAAAATTATCCGCTATTATGCTTTTACCGGCGACCTGGAAAAAGCGACCATTTATGCATTGGTAAAAGTAACGCCGGATGGTACGGGTACATTTGTGGGTTTTGGCAAAAATTCCACTGCCCGGTCAGCAGCTTATGCTGAATCCATCCGCAATTACCTGCGCAATGTACAGTTTGATAAGGCCGATCATGAATCAACCGTAACGGTTCAATTTAATTTTACGGTGAAATAAGTTTCGTTTAAATTATTTTAGATACAGGCTTTGGTCATCCATAAATACCTTTATTGAATACATTTCAGAATTTTACGTCGTGATAACTTTCATGTTGTAGTGCTTCCGCCCTTCGCTACAATCCGGCCTCGAAAAAAATTGCGTAAAGAACATTTTCATGGCTGGGTAAAAAATGAAATTGATATTACTAATGTCAGGTTATGTTATTAGCTTGTAAGTCGCACAAATGACCGGCTATATTAAAATGTTGTGACTGATTTCATTTTACCCAGACAGGGAAATTTTTAGCTTTTTTTTCCGCAGCCTTGATTTTTTGCTCCACTTTTGCATCAAAGCAAAAGTGGAAAAGATTAAACTGAAAAGTGTTCGCAAAAAAATAAAAGAGCAAAAAAATTGAAACCCGCTTTTTTATCCCCACATCACCATAACATTTTATCTTTGCAGCCGATGACTTACCAACAGACAGTTGATTATTTGTTTACCCGCCTGCCCATGTTCAGCCGCACTGGTGCCGATGCCTACAAAGCCGATCTGACCAACACCATTGCGCTTTGCAATTTCCTGGGCAATCCGCAAACAACATTCAAAAGCGTTCACATAGCAGGTACCAATGGCAAGGGCAGCACCAGCCATATGCTGGTAGCCATATTGCAGCAGGCCGGTTACAAAACAGGGCTGTACACCTCACCGCATTTAAAAGATTTCAGGGAGCGCATAAAGGTAAATGGCCAATTGATACCCGAAGCAGTGGTAGTTGATTTTACGGAACGCACCAAAGACATCACCGAAAAAATACAACCTTCTTTTTTTGAACTCACTGTGGGTATGGCATTTGAATATTTTGCCGAGCAAAAAGTGGATATTGCCGTAATTGAAACCGGCCTGGGCGGCAGGCTCGACAGTACCAATATCATCACACCGCTGCTGAGCATCATTACCAATATCGGCTACGATCACATGAATATCCTGGGCGATACGCTGGAAAAGATTGCGGCTGAAAAAGCGGGTATCATCAAGCCGGGAATTCCAGCAATCATCGGCCCTATGTTGCCTGAAACAAAACAGGTGTTTGAAAAAACCGCAGCAGAAAAAAATGCCCCGTTGTACCATGCTGCGGAACTGAAGCAGGTAACCGGCTGGGAATATGTGCAACATAAACTGAAAGTTGCAGTTGCTTCGCCACACAGTAACGACCAGCAATCGTACCTGCTCGATCTGCCGGGCATTTATCAAACTAAAAATTTACCAGCAGTGCTGCTGGCAGCAGAGCTGCTGCACCAGGAAGGTTTTGTAATAACAGAAGCACAGGTACACAAAGCACTTTCCTCCGTAAAACAATTAACCGGGCTGCATGGCCGCTGGGAAATGATACAGGAGCACCCAACCGTAATTTTAGATGTAGGCCACAATGAAGATGGCATCAAAGCCATTTTGCAGCAATTGGAATTATCTGATTTTAATCACCTGCATATTGTTACAGGTATGGTAAAAGATAAGGATGTGGATGCGGTGCTGCAACTGTTGCCAAAACATGCTGCTTATTATTTTACACAGGCCGGCATACCAAGGGCATTGCCCGCTGCTGAATTATTGCAAAAAGCTATTGCTCATGGATTACATGGCGAATCATTCACAGAAGTAAATGCAGCGCTTGCTGCCGCAAAAAATGCTGCTGCTGAAGATGATCTTATTCTCGTTTGCGGAAGTGTGTATTTGGTAGGAGAGGTTAATCGCTAATTTGTATTTGAAGTACGAAGGAAGAAGTACGAATCACGAATCTGCGAAGCGAACTTTGAACTTTCAACTTTGAACTTTTTGAAATGACGAAGGATGAATTGAATTCATTTTATCCCAGTGCGTCCAAAGCATAAAACATACAGCTTACATGCAGCGCCTGCACGAATTCATTCTGCCGCAACATTGTTTTTACTGTATCCAAAGGCATCAATATAATTTCAATATCTTCATTGGCATCCAATTGCTGTATGCTGGTTTTTACTCCGCCTTTTGCCAGAAATAAATGTGTGTAATTATCTAATACACCTGGGTTGGCAGCCACTTTCCCCAGGTACCTGTATGATGAAAATTCATAGCCGGTTTCTTCCAGCAACTCACGGGCAATGGCGGTTTCGGGTACTTCGCCTGCATCAATAAAGCCGCCGGGCAGTTCCAGTATGGTTTCACCTATCGGGTGGCGGTATTGCCTCGTCATTACTACCTCATTGTTTTCAGTAAGCGCCAATGCACAAACCGAAGTGGGCAGCTCCACTACAAAATACGGATCCACAATTACGCCGTCGGGCCGTTGGCACCTGTCTTTACGGGCGGTAAAATAAATATGATTGCAGATGTATTCGGATGATAATTTTTTCCAGTCCATTTTTTTAGTTGAAAATTGATAGTGGATAGTTGAGAGTGATGATCGTTGGGCGATGACCGTTGGGCGATGACCGTTGACCGTTGGGCGTTGGTCGTTTGCTTAATTCATAACCCATCACTCATAACTTATAACTACTGCAATCACATCATCCCATTTGCACATTGTCTCATTTGCACATTGTCACATTATTCTTCACCACCCCATCCGCTCCCTCAACCCCGTAATATGCGCCGTATGGTGCCTGCTGTGCCAGGAGTACATCCCCAGCATAAACCACAGGTCCACTTCCTTTTGCTGCCCCGGGTGAAACAGTTTTTTATCGAGGTCTTCCCTGCTCATGCTCTTCAGCACACTGCTCCACCTTGCGTGCAGCGCATGCAGCAGCGTTACGGAGATATTAATCGGTAATTCTTTTGTATCGCTCATTTCGGCCCACAGCCCCTCTTCGTATGTTTTGATGGCAGGTACATTTTCGGTAAGGCCCAGCTTAAAGCGGATATACGCATTCATGTGGCTGTCGGCAATATGATGCACCAGTTGCTTCACCGTCCAGCCGCCATCACGGTAAGGCGTTTCTAACTGTGCTTCATCTAAGTTGCTCACCGCAGCTTCAATGCCTGCAGGTAAAAATTGTATGTCTGCCAGTCTTTCCTGCCACAATGCTTCCGAAAAAGGCTGCGGCTCATATTCCCCGATGGGATAACGCATATCGTTCATACTTTTATTTTTTTTGTAAAGACATGCTGCCAAAGGTTAATCCTGCATGGCCAATGCCTGTTTTTTACTTCCTGACTTTGCCATATACCTTGAGAGGGCATAGCCCAATGCACCTCCTGCAACAATGGTAAAAATCAGGTTGAATATTGTTGGAGAAGGATGCCCTCCCTCAGCCGTTGTAATTTCGTAAAACAAATCAAACACCAGGTTTGTATCATGTGAGTGATAATAACAGGGATCAGGTATCAGTATCCTGTCGAGCACCATAAAATTGAACAGGAAAGCCAGCACCGCACCCGCTATTACAAAAACTGCTGTAAACAAAAATTTTCTCACCTGCATCAGGGACTACATTTTCTCAATTCCAAGTAACTCCATTTCAAAGATCA
>JANMDL010000257.1:0-22251 GCA_031376295.1 Chitinophagales bacterium | reverse complement strand
ACCCGTTGGCTTATGAGGCAGACGGGGTGTCCGTTCTTGCTTCACCCGATGCATTTGCCGGCGCTTTTGCCGAAAGATGGGCCGATGCATTGCTGCCTTACCATCCCGAGTATGCAAGGCTTATATATGCTGAAACAAACCTGCAGAGTACTTATGCTTTTGATGCTGCGCTGGATGATGTGGAAAGCTGGGCGCAGGCACAAAACCTGGGCTATTGTGGCACCAATGCGGCTGCTATTGTAAACAGCGATCCTTTTTTTACCGGTGTGGGGCTGCCTTACCGCCAAACCATGATCAATTATATAACCACTGCCTGGAAAGCAGGAAAAAATTTCTGGCAGGTGGCTTATATCAGTATTGCCTGTGCCAATGAACCTGCGGGCAGCAGCAGTTGTGTTGACAATGCACCCGCCAACCCCACTAACATCCTTTTTACTGACCGTTGCCCGGCCGACAGGGATTATATATGGCAGCTATTTAAAGGGTTGTACATCGCCATTAAAAATGATTTTGTAAATACCCTTACTACAGGGCTGGTGCATCCTGATATTTATACCAACCTGAAAAATTACCAGTACCAGCGACGCTTTGGCAGTATTGAAGATTACCTTGGCCAGGATGCATTGGTGAGCAGCCTGCTGAACAATATCAACCAAACACCGCCCAATACAAACGGTGTGGACAATATTACTTCCACAGCACTGCAGGCGCAATACATAGATAATTGTGAAAGCTATATTGCTTACTGGAAAAACGAACTGCTTAAATGCGATGCGATCCTGAATCATCAGTATAAAGAGCAATTATTGACCGAACTTACCGGTACGCTTAAAACCATTTGTGTGGAAGGCAGCGATGCAGCACATCCCATGGGCTCCTCATCCATAAAACCAAACTCAGCACAAAGCCCTGCGAATTTTCCTGATGCCATAAAGCTCATCCTGGATAAATACAACATCAACGTATCGGCGCTTTGCCATCCCTATATGATTGGCTACCCCCGGCCATACAGCCAGCAGCCCCCTTTGAACGATATGCTGCTGGTGGATAAAAAAGACGATTGCCTTTGTGCCAAATTAACCACTATAAAAGCTGCCATGGCGGGGCTGTATTCGCTTGACCCTGCATTTTTGCCCGATAATATGGCTGCCTACCTGCGCATTACTTATGGCTACAATGTGGCACCTGCTTTACTGGCTGCACTGATTGATGGCTGCAATGGCCTGCCTGCCAATTGCAATACCAACCGGCCACCGCTTGCCATACCGGGTTTTTTAACGGATTGCAAACCGCTTATGGATAATTGCATCAGTTGTCAGCAGTACAACCAGTACAAAAAAGATTTCAGGGAAACTTATTCGCCGGTTTTTGATGAAGTACTGGTGGCAGACCCGCAAACACCGGCTGAGATACAGCAGAACGAAGCTTTTGCAGCTTACATGAATACCATAACGGGCTTTAACAAACGCTGGCAGGAATATTTAGTGTTTGAGAATACCTGTCAATCGCAAAGTATAAATTGGGATTGCAAACAATTGGAAGAAGTGGCCAATGATTATTTGGCTTCTTCCAGTCCGCAAATCGGGGCAGCCTGTGAGCAGGCTTTTGCCAATTATTTCAACGGCATATATGGCACCAATTACAGCTATGCGCAGATAAGGGACATTTATCTTACTTACTGCGATATGCGGTTGCAACCCTGCCGGAGGATTGCCGGGCGCAGCGCCATTGAGCAACTGAGCCTGCGCATGTACCACCAGTACGGTGCCAATTACTGGCAGCAGGCCAATACCTGGCAGCAAACTTTTACCGCTATCTTCAATACTGAATTTGGTGTAAGCTATAACCAGCAGGAGGTTTTTGCCGTAGTGCAGAGCCTTTGTGGCGAAAACTTTAAAGTATGCGACCCATACTCTTACCCGCGCCTGTATGCACTTGACAGCGCTTACCGGGCTGCTACCTTTAACCTGGGCTGGATGAACAGCAACTGCGAAGCCTCATTTACCAATTATTTTAATACACAGCAGCAGGCCGGCCTTGATTGGGTTGGTATTGCCAACCATTACGAGCAGCAGGGTGTGGCATTAAAAGTATGCGCCCCGCCTGCCAATTGCGATGTGCTGCAGCAGTTGACCAGCAGCTACAATAACCAGGGTGGTGCCGCCTGTACATCCGTTGATCCATCAACCCCCAATTACTGCGAAGCCTGCTATACACAGTTTATCAATACACAACTGCATACCAATTATACCTACGAGCAGTTGATGCTGCTGCGCCAGCGTGCCTGCAACAGTGCGGCATTGGGTAATACTGATTTTAATATTTGCCAGAACAGTTTTAGTTGTGAGGAACTGTCTGCTTTTTATAAAGAATTTTCAGATAATTATACGGACAGCATCAGCAACGCCAACTGCCATAGTTTTTTCAGGGATAAGTTTAACCTGCACTACGGCACCCAGTACAGTTTTATGCAGGTAAGCGCTGCTTACCAGCTACACTGCGGGCAGGAGCCACCACTTTGTGAGACAATAAGTATAACAAATGCTGAGCAATTGGATATGGTGTACAAAGATTTTATGGCACTGTACCCCAACCCGGCAGGATATTTTGGGGCAGGTTGCCAGCAGGGCTTTGCCAATTATTTTAACCAGCGTTTCAGCAGCAATTACAGTTATGCCGCCATCAATAATTTTTACCTGGGCCTGTTGAATACAGCCCTTACAGTATGTGATGTGGGTGATACAGCATCGCTGCGCAGTTTCAGGGATTATTATATCAGCCACTGGCAAATGTATCCCATGCCGCAGCAGTTAACAAAGGACCTGTTTACCATATTGTACAACCGGCAGTTTGCACCTGTGCAGCCGCATAGCTGGTTGGATGTACAGCATATATATGCCGCAGCAGGCATATCCCTGCCCATTTACAATGCCGACAGTACGGCACAGTTTACCTGCAGCAAACTTGCTGGTGTAAAAATGGCTTACCAGGCAATGTATATGTCGGGTGGCGCGGGTACCACCATGGGGGCTAATATGAGTAATGATGGCTTGATTGCAGAGGGAGGAGGTATTGACCCGGTAATTGACAACAGTGCTGCCGAAGCTTCCTTTGCCGCCTTTTTTAACCTGTATTTTGGCACCAACCATAATTATGCGACCATTATGGGTTTTGCCGGCACCTGCGGCATCCCAAATTACAACCCCATACTGGCCGGAGAAGCAGGCGGTGTAACTTTAAACAGTGGTGCCAGCCCTCAATCGCTGCTGCCCGTAAAACTCTGCGGCCGCAACGAAGCCCCTGCGGTGATAGCACCGCTTGTACATAGCCCCTGCGACTATTTAAAAGGCATGGCGCTGCGCATGGCTACCGAGCAGTACCGGGCTTATATAACCCAGCAGTACAACCAGTTTGACAAGGCCTACCTCACCAAATGCCTGCAAACAGAAGGGCTGGAACATTTCACCGTGGATGCGCCTGTGGCGGAGTACCATTATACTTTGTATTATTACGACCAGGCCGGCAGTTTGGTAAAAACGCTGCCGCCTGCGGGTGCTAAGCCCAATTTTACGCCCGGCTACCTTGCCTCCGTACAAGCAGCAAGGACCAACGGCACAACGGTAGCGCCCCCCGCACATACCCTCGCCACGCAGTACCGCTACAATACGCTGGGGCAGGTGATAGCACAATACAGCCCCGATGGTGGCAAAAGCCAGTTTTGGTACGACCGGCTGGGGCGGCTGGTAGTGAGCCAGAATGCCAAACAACAGCAAACAGGGCAGTACAGCTTTACACAATATGATGCCCTGGGGCGGATAGCAGAAGTAGGAGAGAAAATGCAGCCTGCGGATATGACGCAGGGCATCAGCCAAAGCGAAAGCCAGTTAACTACATGGCTGGCCGGTGGCAGCAGCAAAAAACAGTTGACAAGAACGGTGTACGATGAGGCCTATACGGTGGCTAATTTTCAAACACAGGTATTGACACAGCGTAACCTGCGCAACCGGGTAAGCTATACGTATACGCTGGATGATGAGGCCGACCAAACACCCACCCGCATACCCTGGCAGGCCGCCACGCTGTATACCTATGATATACATGGCAATGTGGATGTGCTTGTGCAGGACTACCGCAGCAGCATGGGGCTGGTAAGCGGCAACCGCTGGAAACGGATGGAATACAAATACGACCTCATCAGCGGTAAGGTAAACCAGGTGGCTTACCAGCCCGGTATGATTGACGGGTATTACCACCGCTATGAATACGATGCCGAAAACAAACTGACCGAAGTATATACCAGCCGTGATGCGCTGTACTGGGAGCGGCAGGCTGCATACAGTTATTACCGGCATGGCCCGCTTAGCCGTGTAACGCTTGGGCAGCTGCAGGTGCAGGGGGTTGACTATGCCTACACGCTGCAGGGCTGGCTAAAGGGTGTAAACAGCAGCAGTGTGGATGATGGGCAGTATGATATGGGGCAGGATGGCAGGATGGGCAGCCCTCATGCGCTGGTGGCAAGGGATGCGTACAGCTTCAGCCTTAATTATTATAACAACGATTACAAAACAATCAGCAATGCAGTTACGCCCTTTGTGGCAGGGGTGCATAACCTTACCAATGCTGATGGACAAAGCGTAGCAGCACCACTCTTTAACGGCAATATTGCCAGTATGTTAGTCAATATCCCAACTCTGGGAAATGGGCAATTGTATGGTTATAAATACGACCAGCTCAACCGTATTGTAAGCATGGATGCATTTACAGGGCTGAACAGTGCGAACAATACATTTAGTGCTGTTGCGGCTGCCAATTACAAGGAACGGGTAAGTTACGATGCCAATGGTAATATACTGAGCTATTTACGCAATGGCGATGCAGCAAGGATAAATATGGATAACCTTAAATACTGGTATTATTATTACGACAACAGCGGCAGCAGGCAGCAGTACGACCCAGGGGCCGCATTGCCCGGTAATGCACAGCGGTTTACCAACCAGTTGGCCATGGTATCCGATGCTGCGCTGGATGCAACTGCCAATTACAGCCAGTACAACGATATAAAGCAGGGGCAACTGGCAGGCAATTACCAGTATGATGAAATTGGTAATTTGATCGCTGACACAAAAGAAGGCCTTAGCAATATCAATTGGACGGTATACGGCAAAATAAGCAGCATACAAAAGGCCGATGGCAGCAGCCTTGCTTATACCTACGATGCCGGTGGTAACCGCATCAGCAAAACGGTAAGCAGCACCCTTGGCGGCATTGGCAGCACCACCACGTATTATGTACGTGATGCCAGCGGCAATGTGATGGCGGTGTATGAAAACGGGAGCAGTACTGGCGGTAATCTTACACAGCAGGAAGTGCATTTGTATGGCAGCAGCAGGTTAGGTATACTTAATACCAGCGTAAATGTACAAAGCGGTAACCTGTTGGTGGGTAATACAGGAAGTATTATCTTTACAAGAGGTGAACAGTTCTTTGAGTTAAGCAATCATTTACAGAATGTGCTGGTTACGGTGAGTGATAAGAAGATACAGCATACTGCTAATAGCACTGTAGTGGATTATTATACGGCCGATGTTGTGACGGCGAATGATTATTATCCATTTGGAATGATACAGCCAGGCAGAAAATACCAGGCTACTTCAACTTCTAAATATCGGTTTAGTATAAACGGGCAGGAGAAAGAAACTGAGCTGAATGAGAATATTACTACTGCGGAGTTTTGGCAGTATGATAGCAGGTTGGGGAGGAGGTGGAATGTTGATCCAGTAACAAAAGTATGGGAAAGTCCCTATGCCACATTTAGTAATAATCCAATACTTAGAGTTGATCCATATGGAAATACTGATACTACAGTTACCGAGGCCGGTGGTGGTCACGGTGTAAGAATTGATAATCAGATTAATCAATTAGAATTTTATCAATCATCAGAAAACAATATCAAAGGTGAAAATACTAAAACACCTGCCCAAGCTGGACAATTAAGGGCAATTACTAATGTTTTGGGTAGATTTTCTGCAAGATGGATTGTAGGGGAAAATGGTGCGGTATCTTTTGCTGGTTATGAAAACGATAAAGGTCAGACTATAGAGGCTGCTCAACAAGAACTTATCGATTTTGCTAATAGTTGGAAGTATAAATTTATGGCATGGTCTGAAGAGCAGACTAAAGAAATAGAAAAAGATAATTTTGGCTATAATTTAAAGCTTGGTTTTACACTCTTGTCAATGTCTATGATGGCAGATGCTGAAGCTGGGCTTAGTAACCCATTGGGTACTAATCGAAGTGTTACGACACTTGATAATATGTCTGGGTTAGGTACACTTAAGTTTACAACGAGTGAATTTGTTACAGGTAATATGGTGTATAAGGCTCTACAAGGTTCCGAGATGTACACTCTTCAAAGTGGGGTATCCTTACCAGCGATTCAACGCTATGTTGATAAGTTAAAGTCTGGGAGCGTAGCACCTGCCATTAAGGTATATAACAATATTATCATTGATGGTAATCATCGCTATATTGCTGGCCGAATAATGGGCACTGAGCCGGGTAGGATTCCAGGGGCGATTTCCTCGAGTCAAGTTCCTTTAGCAAAGCCAATCAAAGATATTAAAATAGACCCCTTTGATTGGGGCAACCATTAAACGTTATGATTATTTTATGTGCCACAGGTGAGAGTATTGAGATAGCCTTTAGTTCCTTGCGTGGAATTAAATTAGATGGACTAAACCTTCATAGGGCGTTGTTAGAGGGCATGGACTTAAGCAATTCAACTTTCATTCAATCAAATATGCGAGGTGCTTTTTTGTCTAAATGTAATCTTTCAAATTGTAATTTTACAAATGCTAATTTAATAACAGCATTCTTTGACGGTGCAAGTTTGCAAAATTCAAAAATACATTCTTGTAAAGCCATGTATAGTAATTTTATGAGAGCAATGTTACAAAATGCAAGTCTGAAGGATTCTGTTGTTTATGGAGCCGATTTTAGCGAGGCTAATTTAGAAGGCAGTATAATGCTATGTGAGGGAATTGGCGAAGCTATTTTTATAGGCGCTAAGTATAATGACAATACTGTTTGGCCTTTAGGTTTTAATCCAGAGATTGCTGGGTGTATTAAAACCGGGGTCAGCAATGCAGATAAATCACCATAAAAGTGAACGAATACCCCCTGCAACCTCTACAACCTTTCTACAATCCACCGTTCCAATATTTGGGCGAGTATTTGTAGATAGGCAAAGCAAATTTTAAATCCTTTTCAAAGTATTTTGGGAGGTCTTTTTCATTTTGCAAAAATGATTTTTATAGACCGGCCAACCTATTTGTCACTTTCAGAAGCTGAACCCGCAGCACATTGTCTTTTTGTTCTCTGTTTTCCTTGTTTCGGTAGCTTTTTGCACTGCAACCTCTACAACCTTTCTACAATCCTCAGCTCTCCTTAGTGTTCTTCGCTAAAATCTTCGCTGCTGTCCGTATGCCTGTGGCTACGGACAAACAAAACATAATCTTCAACCGCTGTACCGTAAAAGGTCGGCGGTTTTTTTATGTATGTACACCACGTTTTATTTGTACGCCTTTCTTGCATTGGCATCCCTCAGCAGCGCATCAATAGTTTTTAAAACCACAGCTTTGTCATCCTCGGCAAGTATTTGAATGGAGAGTATTTTTTTAGTAATATCGCTATCCAGCTCATGTTCAGTCAGTCCGGCTAAGTAATCCAGCGACACACCCAGGAACTCCGCCATTTTTGTAGCCACCTCAATCGAAGGTTTTACCTCGTTGCGTTCGTACCTGCCAATTACCGGCGCATGGGCACCGATGGCCTTGGCCAGTTCATCCTGCGACACCTTTTTCTTTTTTCTTACCAGTACAAGCCGTTCACCAAACAACATAAAGTATTCATTTAGATAGCCAAAACAGCTACAAAGGTAAATTTAAGAAACATAATTTATCTATTAAAACAATAAAAGTTTGTTTACTTAGAACAAATACTATACTTTTGAACAATATATGTTCTATAATTAAAACTTTTCCACATGGCTCTCAACGACCTTCACCACCAATCCCCCGAGTTAGTCACTTGGCAATATGAAGAATTACAATTTGCCCTACTCGGCGGCATCC
Organism: Chitinophagales bacterium; assembly: GCA_031376295.1. GTDB lineage: Bacteria > Bacteroidota > Bacteroidia > Chitinophagales > Chitinophagaceae > Ferruginibacter. The sequence continues at coordinate 14,119 of JANMDL010000257.1, read as the reverse complement.
GTATAGAAGGGTTGCACAGTATGCGGGTAACGCTAAAGGTGGATTTTAAGAACATTCCCAGCATCCGCCACAGTTTGGATTTGTACAACGAAACCCAAACCGACAAACTCATCAAAAAGATAGCCGAGCGTTTTAACCTCAGCAGCACCTACGTACACACGGCCGTTGGCCACCTCATCAACACCGTAGAAGCGTACCGCCTGAGGGAGCTCGACCACCAACAAAAAAGCACCCACACCAAACCAGCATTAACCAAAGAAGCTGTGGCCGAAGCAACCAACTTCCTGAAGTCTAAGGACTTGCTACTAACTACTAACGACCTGATAGGCAAGAGCGGCGTAATCGGCGAAGAACTGAACCGTTTAATTATGTACATCGTATTTACCAGCCGTAAAATGCAGCGGCCACTGCACATTATCAGCTTTGGCAGCAGCGGCAGCGGTAAAAGCCATTTGCAGGAGAAAGTAAGCGAACTGATCCCCGCCGAAGACAAAATAGAACTCACCAGCGTAAGCGGCAACGCCTTTTATTATTATGTAAACGACGACCTGGGCCACAAACTCATATTGATAGAAGATTACGACGGTGTGTTTGCCGCCCTGTACCCGATACGAGAATTACAAAGCAAACAAAAGATAAGCAGAACCATCCCGGTACGAGACCGCAACGGCAACCAGCGCACATTACACCTCACCGTAAAGGGCCCGGTGTGCATTGCCGGCTGCACTACTAAAGAAAGCATTTACGAAGACAATGCCAACCGCAGTTTTTTGATTTACTTAGATGAAAGCGAAGCACAGGATGAGCGGGTAATGGCCTATCAGCGCAAATTAAGTGCCGGTAAAATAGATTTAGCCGAGCAGCACCGGGTACAAAAACTATTGCAAAACAGTCAGCGCATCCTACAGCCCATCAGCGTAAAAAATCCATTCGCTGAAGCACTCATCATCCCAAAAGAAGTATTTAAGCAGCGGCGCACCAATGCCCATTACATCGCATTTATCGAAGCCATCACTTTTTACAAGCAGTACCAGCGGGAGCATATTACCGACAAAGAAACCGGGGAAATTTATATAGAAACAACGCTGGAAGATATTACCGAAGCCAACAGCATGATGAAAAGTATTTTGCTCAAAAAGAGTGATGAGTTAGGTTTTGCCACCCGGAAATATTTTGAAAAGCTGAAAGAATACTTACAAAAAAACAAGCTGAAAACCTTTATCAATAAGGAAGCGAGGGAAGCCTTAAAAGAAAACCCCAACACCCAGCGGATGTACATGGCCGAACTGCAGCAGTACGGATTGGTACGCAAAAAAGACGGCGACAAAAAGAAGGGGTTTGTGTACGAAGTGGTAAGCTACGAAGAATACAACCAGTTGCAAAGCCGCATCAGCACAGCATTAGACGAGGTATTAAAGGGGTTACAGGCACAGGAAGCGAAGAAGAAAAAGAAATAAGATGTTATGACGTTAGAAGACGTTGTAAAAAAACTACAACGTCTTAAAGCCTTATTCCTGATGGATTACAGCCAGTAGTTGTAGTAAATATCAAAAAAAAGGGAGTACCCCATGCAAAGTTTACATATTGAATCACCGCAGTATAATTATTTGCTCAAAGCCTATCAAGAAAATTTACAGGTACTGGGCTATGCCTCCGGCACGGTACAAAGCTGGCCAGTGCATGTACGGGAGTTTTTACACTGGTTAGAAAGCAAGGGTTTGCAGGGCGTTGAATTAATAACAACAGCGCACATCAGTAATTTTATAAAGCACATTAAAAGCCGCACCAACAAGCGATGCAAAGGCACAGCGCTCAGCAGCAGCAGTATCAATAAAATCATCAACGCCGTAAACGTATTTATCAAGTTCCTCAACAGCAGCGGCCAATATGTAGTAGCCAATACCGCAGAGCGAGCCGAAGCCAGCGTAAGCGAACGCACCATTTTAACAGTAGCCGAAATAAAACAGTTGTATGAAAGCACCTACCTGCCACAGGCACACAACAGCGCAGCGTATGGCCAGCGGGACAGGGCCATGATAGCCATATTTTACGGTTGTGGATTAAGAAGAAGCGAGGGCATACAACTCAATACCAGCGATGTGGACTTAGTAAAGCGGTTGGTGTTTGTAAGGCGTGGCAAGGGCAATAAGCAGCGGTATGTACCCATTGCCGGCAAACACGCCGAAGATATAAAAGACTACATAGAAAACGGCAGAGAATGGATGATGCAGCACCACGCCAGCACCTGGCACCAGCAGCGGCACGGCAAGCCTTACGAAAAGAAAGCCGAAACAGACAGTGCAGCATTTTTTATCAGCATACAAGGCCAGCGGATGCAATGTTTTTACCACCGGTTAAAAGCAATGCAACAAAGAGCAGCGTTAACAAAACCGCTAACGCTCCACGGCCTGCGGCACAGCATCGCCACGCACCTTTTACAAAGCGGGATGGACATAGAAGCCATTGCAAAGTTTCTTGGCCACAGCAGCTTGTCATCAACACAAATCTATACACACATCATCAATGAGCAACCAACTAACGACTAACTACTTTGTACTAAAAACTAATTACAATGGAAGATTTTACAACATACCTGCAACAAAAGCGATACCGTAGCAACACCATTAAAAGCCATAAGCAAAATATCAGTATTTTTTTACAATGGATAGAAACCAACGGATTGCCCGGTATAGAAAATTTACAGTACAACGATTTACTAAGCTATGTGCAGCACGAGCAGCAGCGGGGCAAAGATGTAGCCACGATAAATTTACGTATTACCAGTATCAGCAAATATTTTAATTACCTGCAAAGCGAAGGAACAGTAAGCCGCAATCCTGCTGCAACATTACGCATCAAAGGCAAAGTGAAAACCGTAACAGAAAATCCATTAAAGTATGATGAATTGATAAGCCTGTACAACGATTACAAAGCCTTGCAAAAGCAAGTGCCAACCAGTAAGCAGAAAAGTTCAGCATTAGCCCACCAGCGCAATATTGTTATCCTTGGTTTATTGATATGGCAGGGCTTGCACAGCGGCGAATTATCCAACTTAGCAACCAACCACGTTAATGTAAATGAAGGAACTATTTACATCCCATCAACGACCAGGAGCAACAGCCGGGAGCTGAAATTAGCCACACAACAAATCATACAGTTGCACACATACATACACGGCGGCATACGGGAAAAGCTGAAACCCAAAGGCGAAGAACTGTTGCCCGGCGACCTGCACAATATTATTAACCGATTAAGCGAAGAATTAAAAGGCATCAACCCACAAATAAAAAATGCGTTACACATCCGGGCAAGCGTTATCCTGCATTGGCTGCGGCAGCACAATAAAAGGCAGGTGCAGTACATGGCCGGGCACCGCTATATCCACAGCACCGAAATGTACGCCATACAAGAAACCGACACCCTGAGCAACGCATTAGAAAAACACCATCCGTTCAGTTAACTTTTGTCACACCGAGGCACGAGGTGCCTATCAACTAACAACCCCTGTGCAGACCAAACAGGAATCCCGATAGCTATCGGGACGCAAGCCATGAAAAACACCTTTTGAAATTAACGCCCAACGAACAACGCCCAACGCTCAACGAACAACAAACAACGCAATCAGATACATCAGCATACACAGAGACATCCAATCCATTTTTATCATTTTTAAAAACAATTGCATGAACAAAAAAGCAAGGCTGACGTATGAGCAGCAAACATCCATGATCCTTGTACAGCGTGAAACCATCGGCTTAATGCGGCAGCAGTTAGCCCTGCAGGATGCGGTTTTTGTCAGGCTGTTCGATTTTGTAGGAGAACTGCGGGAGCAGATGCAGGCATCAGAGCAGGCTACCATGGCATTGATCCAGCAAAGCGAAGGATAAACCCGATTGGGTAAATCCTACAGGCAAACCGCCACTTACCCAGTGAGCGGTTTTGCCCGTGTACAATCCTTATCAACCAATCAACTTTTTTCCTCCCCCCGAAATCCCCCGCCCCCCGCCTCCACACAGACGAACGGCCAAGGCAAAAGCCACTACCGGGCTGCAGGCAGCTTTTTTTGCTGCGCCCCGCCCTATGGTTGGGGTCATGGTTTTTGCGAGCCACCCACGGCAGCAGGTACCGGGCTTGCAGCACCGGCACCAGCAGCAGCATACACACAAAGCAAAAACACACGCCAAAAAAAGACTGCCCGAAGCTGCATTAAACATAATGTGTTCCTATGGTATTTTTGCTATCGCCCATGCAAGGCATCCCACGCAAAAAAAATCCCATAGCCCACATTATATTAAGCAGCCAGCCCCGCAGCCGCCGCAAAAAAATAACCGCCCAGCCAACAGGCCAACCCACAGTTATTTTTTGCGGACGGTGGCTGTCCGTCCACCCACGCTTCCCCAAGCGGTATGCAAGCATGATTTTTTGTATGCTGTCCGCTGTGCTTTACATCAGGCCTGCGGCAGCAAGGTTAACGTAATATTGTTTGCCCTAAAATACACCAATACAACATACACCCTGAGCGACAGCATAAAAATGCCCCGCAAAGGTATTACGGCCAGCCGCCGCACAAGGCCGCCAAAAGACTACGGCATAAAAACACAGCCCAGCCGCACAAAGCCCTCCTTTTTATTCCGTTTCCTTTTGGCCTGCGCTGTGGCCGTTAATGGCTGGTCGCTAAGCATTTTTTACTGCATTTTATTTTTTATCCATCATTTTAAAATTTACAAAGTATGAAGTATTACATCGTAAAAAAAGAACCCGGCAATCTGCAAATCATCAAAGTACAGGATGATGATGTACAAAATTTTTTAGAAGATTATGGCCAGTTTGTGCTGGCTGCAGGCGACAGTATGGCCGAAGCGTTACAAAATTTTAACCCGCCATCCGATGAATAAATCGGCTGCTACCAATCAGTAACAATATCATTATTTGTATCAGCCCCCGGCATCCGCCGGGCGGCTGATTACTAACTACTTTTTTAACCAATCAATATTTACAACAAATGGAACAACAAAGCAAAACGTACATCATTATTTTAGCAGGCTGCTTGCCGCAGTTGATACAAATCCCTGCGGCCATGGATGCAGTTTTTTTAAAACACTTCAAGCTGTATGTGTACTCGGTCAGCGATGATTATTTTGAAGCCAATAAGCTGTACGCCATCCTGATGGAAGACATTTACAAAAAACGTTAGCAGCAATTTATCAGTACCCCGGCAGGCAATGGCTTGCCGGGGTTTTTATTGCTGCTGGTTCAGCAAATAAAACGGCCACCCGGGAGAGCAGGCAGCCGTTGCAAACATATGAAAACACAGTTGTAAAAATAATAGAAAAAAGTAATATCCCCCGGCAAAAAAAAGGCCTGCTCTGGAAAGAGCTGGCCGTTGCTAACCTATGAAAAACACCTGCGGCGAAACTACGCAAAAAATACACACCGGCAGCCGGGCAGTCACAGGTGTATGTATGCGGGCGCAGCCCCCATACATACACCTGCAGGTACTGGCCAGCCTGAACACCTGCCCACACATACATATACATATACCTTGATCCGCCTGCGCAGGAGGAAAAAAACTTGCCCCGGCAGGGTAGAGCAAAGCAAAAAACTACTATCTTGCCAGCAGTTCATTGACAAAAAAGCTGGATTCCCAAAAGGGGAGAAGGTGCCTGTAAAAAAAAACGGTGTTTTTCTCCGGGAGGGAAGCTGCACAAAATTTTTTTCCGGTCGTTTTTCTTTGAGTTAGTCACTCATTTACAGAATGTGCTGGTTACGGTGAGTGATAAGAAGATACAGCATACTGCTAATAATACAACGGTTGATTATTATACGACCGATGTGGTGACGGCTAATGATTACACGCCGTTTGGGTCACTTATGAGTGGCAGAAATTACAACGCACCCGGTAAAAAAGATTACCAATTTGGGTTTAATGGCAAGGAGAACGACAACGATGTAAAAGGCGTTGAAGGTGGGCAGCAGGATTATGGAATGAGAATTTATGACCCGAGATTGGGTAGGTTCTTAAGTGTTGATCCTTTGCAAACAGATTATCCTGAATTAACACCGTATCAATTTGCAAGTAATAGCCCAGTTGCCAATGTTGATTTAGACGGGTTAGAATCATATTACTACTTGCCTTTATTCAATAAAGATGGTAAGGTTGTGAAACTTGTATTTTTTAAAGAATTACCAACTAGTGAAGGTGGTGGAAATCACTGTGAAAAAAGAATCTGTTATCAATTGAAGACATGGAGTGGTGTATATTCTCAAAAGTTTGAGACTTTGGCGGCTTTAGAGAATTATGCAATAGGCAAGACAGAAAAAGAGTTAAACGATTTTGGGGACGGAGGCCAATCGCTTTTTTACATTGAGCAAGCAGCACAAATCGCATCTGGTTTACAAGGTTCCTTAGAAAGTGCGGAAGGGTCTGCTAAGGCAGATGCAAGTTCTTCATCTGCAGCAAATTATTCGGCAGATGAAACAGGGATCATTACCAACCCTAATGCTTTCAAAGCATCTTCAACCTCGCCAACAAGTAAGACAAATCAAAAAGTTGCAGTAATTCACGGCGGTACAAATGTTGCCGGAAAGAAAACTAATGGAATGGACTTACCTGCCTATAGGAAGACCTCTGATTTTCGACCAGTAGTTTTAGCAAACTGGAAAAAATTAGGAGGAAGAACTTTGATTATTGATGAACAACTTTCTCCTGGCTTAGAAAAAAATCTGAAGTTGCAAGGATACGTAACAAAAATCTTTGCAAAGGGAACTTTAGATAACGATATAATAAAGTATGCGAAAGCGAATAATGCAATTGTTTTAACAAATAATATTAAGCATTTTAAAAATCAAGGTATTACTACAATAGGCGTAACAAACATTATGCGGGAGAGTAAAAATACTCAAATGATTACAAATGCTTTAAATAACTTAAATGTGAAAGCACGCTCATCACCGGATGTTTTAAAAAGTGGTAGTCATGTGCCTTTAGGAACTTATAAAACAAGCCAATAAAATGAAATTAATTGAATGTAACAAGGCGAAAAGCTTTGGACAACCATCATTGGTAAATACTAGATTAACGGTGTTTGATATAGTCAGCAAAGTTTACTACGAAGAGTCTATAGATGTGGTATTAAGTGATTATTTTATTTCGTTGGACTCAGTAAAAGCTGCCATTAATTATTGTAGGAATTTGAATTGTCAAAAAGATAAAGATTTAATTAATTTTTGTGAGGGGTGTCTTCTAGATACGCTTAAGGATGGATGGAGTTTCTCCAAGAATAATTATACAGAAGAAAACATTAAAGGGTGTACAATAACAATTTCGCTTGATGAAAAGAGTATTTTCTTGGGGAGTTTGGAAGAATTAGAAAATTTACAATTTGGTAAAGTGACATGGCTTATAGCTGAATACATTAATAAGAAATATTTTGGGTAGTATATCAGGTGATAGTGTATCATTTTAGTTGGTTTTGATATTTCAACTTAAAGAAATCGTTTACAGGAGGTCGTTTTGGCCTCCTGTTTTTATTTCCACTGCAACCTCTACAACCTTTCTACAATATATCGTACCAATATTTGGACAGGTATTTATGGATAGGTAAAGCAAATTTTCAAGCCCTTTCAAAATAATTTGGGAGGGCTTTTTCGTTTACGGCAATTGATTTTTTATCAATCAGTTAACCTTATAGTCCTTTAATCAGGTTTTGTATTTCTTTATCAGTAAGGTTATCAACATCACCTTTATTGTACATGGAGAATAGCAGCACGGTAGTGGCGGTAACCTTTACAAATGACAGTACCCTTGCACCTCCGCTTTTACCTTTGTTTTTAGAAGCGATAGCCAGGCGTATTTTATAAATGTCATTACCCAGCGGTGTACCCATGGTGGGGTTTGTTTGCAATTGTGTAAACAGGGTAGCCAGTTCCAGTTTGAGCGATGGAAATTTCTTCACCAGTTTTTTGGCTTCCTTTTTAAAGTTGGCAGAAAGTTCAATGCTATAGTTCATTCAAAAAATCTTTAGCCGGTGTGGTTTTAAGTTTACCCTTTTTAAAAAGCTCCACTTCCTGCAGCCCGGTCTTAATATTCTTCAGCACCAGTTTTTTACCCGTTTGCTCAGCAGCTTCAATTTTTTTTACAAACTGCAGGCTTTTGGCCAGCTCTATAAAAAAGGGGTAGTTGCTATCTGGTATGTGTAAAGTAACCTGTTTCATTGTTATTTTTTTAGTGGTGGTATTATGATGCGTATGCCTTTCTTGCTTTGGCATCCCTGATATATGTATCCATTAAATCAAAAAGGGTTTCTTTTTTTTGCTGGTCTAACAGTTCAAGTTCTTTTAGTCTTTGTATGTTCTTTTTATCCATCCCGTCCAATAGCCCTTCACCAACAAGGTTATCTAAACTTACTTCCAGCGCATCCGCAATTTTTTTAGCAGCATCAATAGACGGAGCAGCTTCATCCCTTTCATACTTGCCAATCATCACCTTTGAAACCCCGCTTTTATCCGCTAAATCCGACTGGTTCCAGTTTTTCTTATCACGGAGTGCTGTTATTATTTTACCTGTTTTCATATCCTAAAAGTGATTTTTACCTGTTATAGTTTACCATTATTAACAAAAATATACATTATTGGGGAAAAAATTAAGTATCGGCGAGTGCTAAATGATAAGTAATTAGATACTTTTGTGTCTGATAAGATATTTAACTAAAACTTTTCCACATGGCACTCAACAACCTTCACCACCAATCCCCCGAACTCATCACCTGGCAATACGAAGAAATAGTATTTACGCTGCTTGGCGGCATCCGCATCGAAGGGCTGCACAGCATGCGGGTAACTTTAAAAATTGACTTCAAAAACAACCCGAGCATCCGGCACAGTTTGGATTTGTACAACGAACCCCAAACCGACAAGCTGATAAAAAAAGCAGCAGAGCGTTTTAACCTGTCCACCACTTACGTCCATACGGCCGTTGGCCACCTCATCAACACCGTAGAAGCGTACCGCCTGCGGGAACTCGACCACCAGCAAAAAAGCACCCACACCAAACCCAGTTTAACCAAAGAAGCCGTAGAAGAAGCAACCGCCTTTCTCAAGTCTAACAACTTACTACTAACTACTAACGACCTGATAGGCAAAAGCGGCGTAATCGGCGAAGAACTTAACCGGCTAATCATGTACATTGTGTTTACCAGCCGCAAAATGCAGCGGCCGCTGCACATCATCAGCTTTGGCAGCAGTGGCAGCGGCAAAAGCCACCTGCAGGAAAAAGTAAGCGAACTTATCCCCACCGAAGACAAAATAGAGCTCACCAGCGTAAGCGGCAACGCCTTTTATTATTATGTAAACGACGACCTGGGCCACAAATTAATATTGATAGAAGATTATGACGGGGTGTTTGCCGCCCTTTATCCGATCCGGGAACTGCAGAGCAAACAAAAGATAAGCCGCACCATATCAGTAAGAGACCGCAACGGCCAGCAGCGCACTTTACACCTCACCGTAAAAGGCCCTGTGTGCATCGCCGGTTGCACCACTAAAGAAAGCATTTACGAAGACAATGCCAACCGCAGCTTTTTGATATACTTAGACGAAAGCGAAGCGCAAGATGAGCGGGTAATGGAGTACCAGCGCAAGTTAAGTGCCGGTAAAATAGATTTAGCCGAGCAGCACCGGGTACAAAAACTGTTGCAAAACAGCCAGCGCATTTTGCAGCCCATCACTGTAAAAAATCCATTTGCTGAAGCACTCATCATCCCAAAGGAAGTATTTAAGCAGCGCAGAACAAACGCCCACTACATTGCATTTATAGAAGCCATTACGTTTTACAAACAGTACCAGCGGGAGCATTTAATCGACAAAGAAACCGGGGAAATTTATATAGAAACCACGCTGGAAGATATTGCCGAAGCCAACGAAATGATGAAAAGTATTTTGCTCAAAAAGAGTGATGAGTTAGGTTTTGCTACCCGGCAATATTTTGAGCAGTTAAAAAAATACCTGGAACAAACCAATCAAACAACCTTTATCAACAGCAGCATCCGCAAAGTGTTCCGGGAGCATCCCAGCAAGCAAAAGCGGTTTATGACAGAGTTGCAGCAGTATGGTTTGGTACACAAGGTAAGCGGCGATAAAAAGAAAGGTTTTGTATATGCAATCATCAGCAGCGATGAATACAGCAGGCTGCAGCACAGCATAGCAACCGCCCTTGATGAGGTGTTAAAAAAGTTGCAGCAGGGCAGTGGTTCGGCAGAAGTTCAGCCGGAGAGTAAACCGCTTAAACCCGCCACCAGCAGGCGAAAGGCGGCAGTAGTTCAGTAGTTCAGCGTTTTTGAAAAATGGTACCCCCCATAAAAAATACCACCATTACAAACCTGTATTACATCAGCATATCAGCACATTATCAAATCAGCACATCATCATGCAAAGTTTACCCATCCAATCCCCACAGTACAATTATTTGCTAAAAGCCTATCAGGAAAATTTACAAATACTCGGCTACGCCTCCGGCACGGTACAAAGCTGGCCTGTGCATGTACGGGAGTTTTTACACTGGTTAGAAGCCAACGGGGTGCAAGGTGTTGCCAGCATCCAAAGCCATCATATCAGCAGCTTTATCACCCACGTTAAAAGCCGCACCAATAAGCGATGCAAAGGCACCGCATTAAGCAGCAGCAGTATCAATAAAATCATCAACGCCGTAAACGTATTTATAAAGTTCCTCAATGCAAGCGGCCAATATGTAACAGCCAATACCGCCGACAGAGCCGAAGCCAGCGTAGCAGAAAGAAGCATTTTAACCGTAGCAGAAATAAAACAACTTTATGAAAGCACTTACCAGCCACATCCCCACAACCCGGCCGCTTATGGCCAGCGGGACAGAGCCATGATAGCCATTTTTTACGGCTGCGGACTGCGGCGCAGCGAGGGCATACAGTTGAATTTATCCGATGTAGATTTAATAAAGCGGCTGGTGTTTGTGCGGCGTGGCAAAGGCAATAAGCAGCGGTATGTACCCATTGCAGGCAAACATGCCGAAGACCTCAAAGATTACTTAGAAAACGGCAGAGAATGGTTTTTACTGCATCACAACAATACCTGGCACCAGCAGCGGCACGGCAAGCCCTACGAAAAGAAAACAGCCGCAGACGACAACGCTTTTTTTGTCAACCTGCAAGGCCAGCGGATGCAAAGTTTTTACAGCCGTTTGGCCATGATGAAGCAAAGAGCGCAGATAGCAAAGCCGCTGACTCTCCACGGCCTGCGGCACAGCATTGCCACGCATCTTTTACAAAGTGGAATGGATATAGAAGCCATTGCAAAGTTTTTAGGCCACAGCAGTTTGGCATCAACACAGATTTACACACATATCGTCAATGAAGAATTAAAAATGAAAAATTAGAAATGTAATACAATGGAGGAGTTTACAACGTATTTACAGCAAAAGCGATACCGGGCAAGCACCATCAGGCAGCATATACAAAACACCGGTTACTTTTTACAGTGGATAGAAAGCAACGGATTACCCGACATTGAAAATTTACAGTACAACGATATTTTAAGCTATGTACAGCAGGAGCAGCAGCGGGGCAAAGATGTGGCCACCATAAATTTACGCATCACCAGCATCAGCAAATATTTTAATTACCTGCAAAGCGAAGGAGCAGTAAGCCGTAACCCTGCAGCTACGTTGAGGATAAAAGGCAAAGCACAAACCGTAACAGAAAACCCCTTAAAATATGACGAACTGATGGAACTCTACAGCAGCTATAAAACATTACAAAAGCCAGTGCCGGTAAGCAAACAAAAAAGTTCAGCCCTTGCCCACCAGCGCAATATTGTAATCCTGGGTCTGTTGATATGGCAGGGTTTGCACAGCGGCGAATTAGCAAAGCTGGAAACCACCCACGTCAATTTACACGAAGGAACAATTTACATCCCATCCACAGCCAGGAGCAACAGCAGAGAGTTAAAATTAGCCACGCAACAAATCATACAATTACACACATATCTGCACAGCTTGCCCCGCCAAAGCGGGGGCGGCACAAGAGACAAATTAAAGCCCAAAGGCGAAGAACTGTTGCCCGGCAACCTGCACAACATTATTAACGCATTATGCGAAGAATTAAAAGGCATCAACCCACAAATAAAAAATGCCCTGCACATAAGAGCCAGCGTCATCCTGCATTGGCTGCGGCAGCACAATAAACGGCAGGTACAATACATGGCCGGACACCGCTACATCCACAGCACCGAAATGTACGCCGCCCAGGAAACCGACACCCTCAGCAACGCATTAGACAAACACCACCCATTTAGCTAACTCATAACCCATAACCCATAACCCATAACCCATAACCAATAACTGATAACCCCTGTGCAAACAACCTGAAAAACACCTTTTAAACACTCAATTTAGACACATCAGCATACGCAGAGACATCCAACCCCATTTTATCATTTTTTAAAAAGCAATTGCATGAAAAAGAAAGCAAAGCTGACGTATGAGCAGCAGGCATCATTGATTACGGTACAGCGGGAAACCATCGGCTTAATGCGGCAGCAGTTAGCCCTGCAGGATGCGGTTTTTGTCAGGCTGTTCGATTTTGTAGGAGAACTGCGGGAGCAGATGCAGGCATCCGAGCAGGCTACCATGGCATTGATCCAGCAAAGCGAAGGGTAAGCCATCGGCAAACCCTTCAGGGCAACCGCCACCTACCCGGTGAGCGGTTTTGCCCGTGTATAAAACCCCCATCCCGTAGAATCACACTAAGCAACGAAATCCCCCGCCCCCCGCCAGCACACAGACGGAACGGCCAGGGCTTGACCTACCGCACAGCCCCACGCACCAAGCCCACTGCCGGGCTACAGGCAGTTTTTTTAGTCATAGCTTGCCCCGCCTTAGCGGGGGTTTTTGCAAAGCCCACACATTGCAGTCCATGCAATGGCAAAGCCAGTCGCATCCCCTGCAAGCCCACACACAAGGCAAAAAACACACGCCAAAAAAAGCCTGCCCGAAGCTGCATTAAACATAATGTGTACCTATGGTATTTTTGCTATCGCCCATGCAAGGCATCCCACGCAAAAAAAATCCCATAGCCCACATTATATTAAGCAGCCAGCCCCGCAGCCGCCACCAAAAACCGCCCCACGCCAACATAGCCCACGCAAGCGTTTTTGGTGGACGGTGGCCGTCCGTCGTCCACGCTGCGAAACAGCAGCCCCGCCATGCGGGATTTTTTATTGCTATCTCCTTCCAGTCAATCAATAGCACCGCCTGCGGCAGCAAGGTTGATGAATATAAATAAAAAGGCCACCTGGGAGAGCAGGCAGCCAAAGCTAAAATATGAAACCACAAGCCATAAAAATAATGGAATAACCAATATCATCCACCATAAAAAAAGGCCTGCTATGGACAGAGCTGGCCGTTGCTAACCTATGAAAAACACCTGCGGCGAAACTACACAAAAAAAACATATCAGCAACACCGAATTAACCCAAGCGAAGCTGCCGCCACCGCTGCGAAATCTGTACGGTTTTAAACATCATCCGGGCGGTGTTGCCGGGTTCATGCAGGACGAACAAAAGCACGGATGTTGTAAGCGGTTTAAAAGCCCGTGCAGTGCTTTTATTCGTCCTGTCTGAACCAACCCTTGACCTTCATCCGATGCAAAGGCTCACATACACATATACATACGCAGGTACAGGCGCTGGCCAACCCACCCACCTGCACCCACGCCAGCACCTGGCCCCACATACAGGAGGAAAAAAACTTGCCCCGGCAGGGTGGTGTAAAGTAAAAAACGGTTATCTTACAGCCAGTTCATTGACAAAAAAAGCAGATTCCCGAAAGGAGAAAGGTGCTATTAAAAAAAACGGTGTTTTTCACTGGAAAAGAGGTGGCCGGAAAATTTTTTTTCCAGTCATTTTTCTTTGAGTAGTCAACCCATTTACAGAATGTGCTGGTTACGGTTAGTGATAAGAAGATACAGCATACAGCTAATAATACAACGGTTGATTATTATACGACCGATGTGGTGACGGCTAATGATTACACGCCGTTTGGGTCACTTATGAGTGGCAGAAATTACAACGCACCCGGTAAAAAAGATTACCA
>JANMDL010000249.1:0-3965 GCA_031376295.1 Chitinophagales bacterium | reverse complement strand
AACCTTACCCGCAGCGAAGAAGGAAGGCTCTACCGCCACTACTACCTGCATGCCAACTACAAATGGAAAGTAGACGAAGCCACTACCATCACTCCTAACATGATGATCATTTACCTGCCCAATGCCCCAACAGACATGATAGTAGGCGCAAGGGTTGAACATAACAGTGCATTCTGGTGGGGTCTTGGTTACCGTGCAAGGCAGAGTTACATGCTGTCTGCCGGGGTGAACATCAATAAGAAGATAACGCTTGGTTATTCTTTCGAAGATTATATTTCGCCCATCAGCACATTTGATGGCAATGCCAACGGACATGAACTGTTGCTTCGGTATAACTGGAGCAATAAATAATTCGATTGATTGTTCAGCAGTTTTCAATTGCTGCCGCAGAATAAATTGATAACCAGCAGTTTCAATAATTACGGCCATCTCAATAGAGATTGGCCGTTTTTTATGCGCTTTCTTTTTTTAGAGTATTCTTAGCAGTTAGTAGCCGGATAACGTTGCCCGGGAGGCAGTACTTTGTAAAAATTTTGCCGCAGGTTTTCAGCAAGTCTTGACAGGTTAGAACAAATTATTTTTTATACCCTTTGAAATGCTTTACTGTAAAGGGTTTCATGGCATCAGACGGCACCTTGATGAAATTATTTAAAAAAATATTTGGTAGTATTAAAAAAATAAATACATCTTTGCACTGCAAAAAAATAAAACAAATAAAAGTGTCACGCATACAATTACATATTAAAACAGCAAATTGGTTCAGTCCGGAAGGGCTTGATACCAGTTGCGGGGCACAAAATGCTGTAAGATAAATTTTAAAAAGATTTTCTGAAACATAGGCCCCGCAATAAGTGCGGGGTTTTTTTATGGTTCAGCATAAAAAAATTGCAGATGCAGAAACAAAAGATAAGGTTTATACAAAGTACAGTATGGGTTTTAATACCCGCAGGCAGTGATTGTACTGTACTGGGATTCACACGCATGCATGTAATGGAAAACCGCAGTAAAAATCATACACAACGACCGTGGCATATGCACACACATACATAATGTGTGAGCAAAAAGTGGAGCCCGGTCAATTAAATGGCCGGGTTTTTTTATGAATATGGTTGAGAAAAAAGGAGGATAAAATGAAATTTTTAATAGCAATACTGGCAGTGAGAACTGTTATCACGATGATAAGCAAAAAAAGGCAAGGCTGATAAAACAAAGCCTGTTGAAGGCACAGCAATACAGCATCCCGCAGAAATGCAATTGCGTTAAGATATTGTGTGAGGAGGAATATAAGTCCGGAGTTCCGGCTCCGGCTTATTTAGAAGTTCTTTAAAATGACCTGTTGGTCAAGCGGCTAAGGCACCGGGCTTTCTACCCGGTAAGATGGGTTCGATTCCCATACAGGTTGCAGCAGGTTCGTTGGTGTAATGGTAACATCACAGATTGTCTATCTGGTGTAATGAGTTCGATTCTCATACGAACCGCAGTTATTGAGCGTAGTTTAAAGCCAGGTGGTGTAAATGGTAACATACAGGAATTTGACTCCTGTGTACCTGGTTCAAATCCGGGCCTGGCTTCGGTAAATGTTGTCATTAGCTTAACCGGCAAAGTACTGCACTGTGAATGCAGGGAAGAGGGTTCGAGTCCCCATGACAACCAAACGGCCTGTCGTTCAATGGATAGGATACTGCGCTACGAACGCAGGGATGTAAGTTCGACTCTTGCCAGGCCGGCAAAAAAGGATTCGTAACTCAATTGGTGAGAGTAGTTGCCTTATACGCAAAAGGTTATTGGTTCAAGTCCAGTCGGATCCACAGAATGCGGTTTGGAGAAATGGTTAACTCAGCGGTCTCATAAGCCGCAGGTGCTGGTTCAAATCCGGCAGCCGCAACAACAATGGTTCGTAACTCAATTGGTTGCAGAGTACCGGTCTTTTACACCGGGAGTTCAGGGTTCGAGTCCCTGCGGACCAACAAAAGGATGAATAGCTCAATGGCAGAGCAGGTGTTTGTTAAGCACCAGGTTATAGGTTCGAGCCCTTTTTCATCCGCAGCAGTTTGTAAAAGCAGCAATTCGGTAATGAGGAAACAGGAAATCAGTCAGGATGCTTTTAACAAACAATAAGGAGGGTTGACAGAGTGGTAATGTGTCAGCCTGCTAAGCTTGAGCTATCGTTAATTCGGTACAAAGGTTCGACTCCTTTACCCTCCGCAATGGTGCCCGGGCAGGGACGGTTCTATTGCACTGGTCTGAAAAGCCAGACATCGTGGTTCAACTCCACGGGGCACCGCATGAAGCGCTGACTGCACCTTAACACCCCTTTGAAAGCAACAACGTGGCTGGTCTGCCCCGGCAGTCGGCCACATACATGAGTGTAGTGCAATGGCAGCATGGTGGTCTTTCCGCAGGATTCTGTGAACAAAACCACTGGTATAAGTTCGAATCTTATCACTCATGCTAAAAATTGGAATATGGAAACAGAGCAGCAATGGCGGCAGTTAAATGGCCGCCGCATCAAACGTTCCATCGAAGATGAAGTATGGAGCGTACTGGAAAATGAAAGGGCAATGGGTCATGAGCTGAAAGTGTGCATAGGTACCGACAGCCAGGTAAAAAGCCGGGAAACGGAATTCGCCACGGTTATCGTGTTTGTGCGCAAAGGCAAGGGTGGATTTATGTATATCCACAACCAAAACAGTCAGCAAAAAATGAGCATCAAGGAACGGATGCTGGCAGAAGTGGGGATGAGTATAGATATTGCTTACAGGCTGTGCAATATTTTCAGCCGCTTTGCAGTGGATATGGAAGTGCATGCCGATATCAATACCAATCCTGCTTTTAAAAGCAATGATGCGTTAAAAGATGCAATGGGCTATATCATGGGGATGGGCTTTGCCTTTAAAGCAAAACCCGAAGCCTTTGCCAGCTCCAGTTGCGCAAATAAAATGGTGCAGTAACAAAAGGAACATGCTGTTGAAGGATGGCATGTTACTCTTACAATAAACAACAATCAGCCGTAAGGCAAAAAATGTATAAACAATAATTGTATGGACAATATAAACCAGCGGAATACTTTTAGTACCAACGCAATATTTGAAAATGGCTTTTTATACGGCAAGGCGCTGTACCTGCACAGCTTTAATGCAATTCCCAGTGTGAATTACATGAACAGGATTGATGGTGAAAAAAGCATTTAAGATGCTGAAAGAAAAATTTGCGCATCTTATTCAATCGGTACACAGTTACCGCTGGTACGATCAGCAGAAGAAGGAGTATGAGTTTGATGAAACATTTGTGATTATGAACAACCGCTGTATCCTGGAGTTTGATACTGATTACTGCGAAATTTTTCATGACGGCTCACAGAACGAATTCATACAGGCATGTGCGGCTGAGATGAAGCATTTTAAGCAGCGGCAGCGCAGAAAGCCCCTGGAGATAAACCTGGTAACGAACAGCAGGAATGGGTTACAGTTGAAAGGGCTTGAGATAAAGCGCACATTGCTGAATCTTGATTTGTATTATGAAGATGATTTTAAAGGGGTGAATGATATTATCTGCAAAAGACTAAGCAGCTCAAAGGATAAAGGACTCGTTTTACTGCATGGGTTACCCGGTACCGGTAAAACAACCTACCTGCGTTACCTCATCGGGAAAATAAAGAAAAAAGTGTTATTCCTTTCTCCCGGTGTGGCAAAAGATATTATGAATCCTGAGTTTGTGCAGTTACTTCTCAATAATCCTGATTCGGTAATTATTATTGAAGATGCAGAGAATATCATCATGGACAGGCGCTACAGTTCAAGCTCTTCGGTTTCAGCGCTGCTAAATATTGCCGATGGCCTGATGGCAGATTTTCTGAACGTGCAGATTGTATGCACATTCAACAGTCCGCTTACGATGGTGGATACTGCTCTGATGCGCCAGGGCAGACTGATAGCAAAGTACGAATTCGGCAAGCTGGATGTGGT
>JANMDL010000248.1:0-1986 GCA_031376295.1 Chitinophagales bacterium | reverse complement strand
AGCCACCTGGCCAATGTGGGCGATGCTAAAACCCTGGCCATTCATCCTGCCAGTACAACGCATGAGCAACTGAGTGCAGCAGCGCAACTTGCTTCAGGTGTATTGCCCAACCAGGTAAGGGTAAGTGTGGGTATTGAACATATTGAGGATATTAAAGCCGATTTTGAACAGGCTTTTGCAAAAGTATTTGCGGAGGAACTAGTAGAGAGATGAAAGTTCAAAGTTGAATGTTCAAATTAGTGTAATTCGTGCAATTCTTTATAATTCGAGATAAGAGATTCGTGTTACTTAAATTATTAAATGGCAACTAAAATATTCAATTATCAGCAGCCTTTTACATTGGAGAGCGGTGCCGTACTGCCTGGCTATCATTTGGCATACCATACTGCCGGGCAACTGAATGCGGCAAAAGATAATGTGGTATGGATTTTTCATGCACTTACGGCCAACAGTAACCCTGAAGAGTGGTGGCCCGGACTGGTGGGCGAGGGCAAACTGTTCAACCCTGCTAATCATTTTATTGTGTGCGTAAACATGCCGGGCAGTTGCTACGGCAGTATTGGTCCGCTGGATACAGATGCTGCAACCGGCTTTTCGCATTTTCATGATTTTCCCTTTTTCACTACAAGGGATATGGTGAGGGCATACCAGCCGCTGAGGGATTTTTTGGGGATTGATAAAATTTTTATTGGTATTGGTGGCTCCATGGGCGGGCAGCAGTTGCTGGAGTGGGCGGTAGAAGAGCCGGAGTTGTTTGAGCACATCATACCCATTGCCACCAATGCACAGCATTCCCCCTGGGGCATCGCTTTTAATGCAACCCAGCGCATGGCCATAGAAGCAGATGCAAGCTGGAAAAATAAAAAGCCAGATGCTGGTACAGATGGCATGAAGGCTGCCCGCAGCATGGCTTTACTCTCTTACAGGCATTACAGTACATACAAGGCCACGCAGACTGAAACCGCTGATGCAGGTATTGAAAGTTACAGGGCGGAGCAGTACCAGCGTTACCAGGGAGATAAGCTGGCGAAGCGTTTTAATGCCTTCAGTTATTATTTTCTGAGTAAGGGTATGGATGCACACAATATTGGCAGGGGCAGAAGTGGTTCAGGTGCAGCGTTGAAGCGGATTAAGGCAACTGCACTGGTGATTGGTATAGAAACTGATATCCTTTTCCCGGTGAATGAACAGTTTTTTATTGCCGAAAATATTACTGGCAGTACATACAGGATTATTGATTCAGGTTATGGCCATGATGGATTTTTGGTGGAATACTGGAAAATAGAAAATTGCATTGTGGAATTTTTAGTAAAACAAGGTTCCCGGCAGCTTAGCGGTAAGGCTGGTAACTAGACATGTAAATCAAAAATAAAATTAAAAAATGGAAGCAGGAACTGATAAACAGGTAAATGGCGGTGTGCAAAAGCAGTTGAACATCGGATTGTTTGGTTTTGGCGTAGTGGGCAGCGGTTTGTACAAAATACTCCACCTTACCCCTTCGCTTAATGCTGCAATAAAAAAGGTATGTGTAAAAGACATTGCAAAAAAGCGGGATGCCCCGGCAGAACTTTTTACCACCAGCAGGGAGGAACTGCTGAATGATGACAGCATTAATGTAATAGTGGAAGTGATTAATGAAAGTGTTGCCGCTTATGAAATAGTAACCACTGCCATTAAAAATGGAAAGTCGGTAGTAAGTGCCAGCAAAAAAATGATTGCAGAGCACCTGCCTGAACTGCTTTTACTGCAGCAGCAAACAGGAGTGCCATTTTTATATGAAGCTTCGGCCTGTGCTTCCATACCGGTCATCCGCAACCTGGAAGAATATTATGACAATGACCTGCTGCATTCGCTGCGGGCTATTGTAAACGGCAGCACCAATTATATACTCACCAAAATGTTTGAGGATAAGCTGGATTTTAAAACGGCTTTGCTGCAGGCGCAGCAACTGGGTTTTGCCGAGGCTGACCCCACACTGGATGTGGA
>JANMDL010000225.1:0-2242 GCA_031376295.1 Chitinophagales bacterium | reverse complement strand
TCCACATCCTGAATTTTCTTATTTCGTTCTCGGTCGGTTCAATATCAGCATTACATTGATCTTTGTAGAGCTTTTTTATTTCTTTCTTGTAGTCATCATTTTCATCTTGTCTTTCTTTTTGATATTCCTGTATGGCCTTGCGCATATTTTTGTCGTTCAGTTCCCGTGCCAGTTCAATCACAATTTCTGTATCTGTGTCAACCTTCCTACTACGAAGCAGTTCATTTATTAAATACCGTAGTTCGTGTAGTGTGCGCATGGCCATGGGGTTGCGCACACTATTGGTACGGGGGCTGCCCAAATAGCAAATACCATCCTTGTCGTTTGCCTTTGCCGCCGGGTAGGTTTCAATAGCTGAAGGGTGATATAGGTTTATTTTTGTGTTGGTAATGGTAAAATTGTCCCCCAAAAACTGATAGATTTTACTGGCGAGGGTTAACCCTTTTACAAATTGCCCTTTGGCAAAGCCCTTACACAATTGTGCCTGGTATAAATTTTCTACTTCATTCACAAGAGTTACTTTTCCGGCCTCGCTTTTAGCTTGCCATTTGGTACTGCCCAACTCTGCAATAATGGCTTTGGCCACATCTGCCTTGTCTGTTTCGTCAAGTACATACTCCGGATGGCCATTGCTGTATTCTTTTCTGAAATTCGCTATCAGGGTATTGGTAATTTCGATTACCCTTTTTTGTTGCCTGTCTGTTTCAATGATATGGGCGATACCTTCTGTAATGGCTGCCTGGTGGATTTCCCAGAGGTTTTTGCCCAGTAGTGCAGGTACGTTGGCTAAAAAAACTGCATGTGAATAAAGCATTCTTTGCCTTAGGAAGGGAAGTATTTTGTTGATGGCTTTCAGGCTTAGTGCGGCAAAGCCCTGCTTAAGGCGAATGGTTACCAATTTTTTGGCATCTTCGTCAGTGAGTGCCAACCTGTTTTTGGCAAAAGCCAACAGTTTATCGTTGTGCTCAAAGTTGAAAAGGGCATGCCATACGTCTTCAATATTCATACACCCATCTGTACCATCTGCTTTTTTATAGGCAATGGCAAGGTTCAGCCAATTGGAGTCAAACAGGTTTTGAAAAGCTGCGCTGGTAGGACAGCCGATTACTTTTAGCT
Organism: Chitinophagales bacterium; assembly: GCA_031376295.1. GTDB lineage: Bacteria > Bacteroidota > Bacteroidia > Chitinophagales > Chitinophagaceae > Ferruginibacter. The sequence continues at coordinate 1,126 of JANMDL010000225.1, read as the reverse complement.
GATTATTGTAATTAAACTCATATTGGAAGTTACTTTTAAGGGCTTTTTTGTTGATTTCTTTGGCAATATCTTCAAAAGGAAAACTGGTTTCACTTTTTCTAAAAAATTTGGCTTTAGCCAGGCCGTAATCTTCCTGTGCAAGAAAAATAAAATCCTTATCCGGACTGCCTGCTTTTTTATATTTAATACTGTTTAAAAATTGCAACATCCTGAACTCTTCAAAAGCATAATGGCTGATGGCACACCTGGGTTTGTTTTTTTCTAAAGTACATTTGCCAATAGTATTTTTTTGAGACTTTAGTGGCCGTTGAAAAAACAATTCTCTTTTTATTGCCCGGGCTATTGCCGGTTCAACTTGTTGTAAGGCAACAATTGTGTCAAATTCTATTTCATATTGTTTACGTGCCGTATAAACGCCCCTTACCTTTTCGTTGTTCTTTAAAGCCGTGGCAAAAAAGTCTCCTAATGTTTTATCACCTTTTAAAGCATTTATTTTATCAATTGACTGGTTTACCTTTCCGTCTTTTTCCTTATCATCTTTGCGGTTACTTAAATAGCCCCTGCGCTGTACCATGTGATAAAAGGCACGGCCCAGTTGATGTAAATTAAGGTTGTGACCCAGTGCTGCCATTTGCCTGATTTGGTAGGGGTTTATTTTAAACCATTCAGTAAATACCTCATCCTGGGGATAAATAAATTCCCTGCCTTTTTGGTATTTAGCCCAAGCATCCAGCGCTTCAGCAGATAAGGGGCACATACCATATTGTATCAGTAAGTTAAGTAGCCTTGTTTTACGCATTTTTCGGCGCATATACTTCCTTCTGCTTTGCCGCTTATCTGTGCGTATGGCGGCCAGAGAAAATTCATTGTTTTTTTCTTCCCCAACACCTTTGGGGAAAATGCGGCATCCTTTATGTATAATCTGCTGCACTGATGTACTGTCTCTGATAGCCCATCCAATACTGTTTGTGCCAAGGTCCAACCCTAATATTATTGCCATGGTTATGTTTTAAGTGGATAACGTTTAAAAGTAAGTATTATATAGATAAAAAATAAAACCTGATTGTGATTGAATTTTTCAAAGTAATCATATATCTTTATTGCTCAATCTTACTACAATAAGGCT
>JANMDL010000704.1:0-2418 GCA_031376295.1 Chitinophagales bacterium | reverse complement strand
CGGAAAAAAGGCAATGCCCCTTCATGGGAGCCTCTTGCGGTGAATTATTTTGATTATGCTGTGTGGACCAATACAGATAAACAAAAGAATGAATGGGAAAAGCAGCTGGCTTACTGGCAAGAAAACCTCCGTGGTGACCTCCCGGTTTTACAGCTGAGTGCAGCAAAAAGGCCGGTTGTAAAAACAAATAATGGAGAAAGAAAAACGTATGAAATACCAGGGAACCTTTTTAAGGGTATTGAAGTTCTGTGTACGGCAAAGCGTGTTACCCTCAACCAGGGATTGATTGCATGCCTTAACCTGCTGTTTTATAAGTATACAGGAAATACAGACATCATAACAGGAACGCTTACCAGCGGACGCCAGAGGAGTGAGCTTGAAAATATTGCAGGCTTATTGATTAATACAGTGGTATTACGTACTGAAGTTGATCCTGCAGCAGGATTCGGAGATTTTTTACTGAACCAGCAAACTGTAGTGGAAAATGCCTTCCTGCACCAGGATATACCATTTGCTTACCTGGCAGAAAAATTAAACAGGCAAAGAGACATCAGCAGGTCTGCAATCTTCGATATCATGATTATTTTCAATGATGAACGGGGTTACCAGCAGGATGCTTTACCGGAAGGATTTGAAGTGATCAGCTACGATAAAAGACCAACAAGCCAGCTCGATATTATTTTTTCATTCACTGTGAATAATGAAGGGCTGAGCTTGTACACTGAATATAATACAGACATTTACACAGAAGCGCTCATTGACAGGTTCGTCATGCATTTTGAACAGCTGCTTGCCAAATGTATTGAGCAGCCTTCAGTGCCATTGTCAGCATTTTCAATTGTTTCAGAAGCGGAAGCACAATTGGTGCTTGACGGGTTTAACAAAACAGTGCAAGCTTATGAAACGGGTATAACATTAACTGACCTGTTCAGGAGAAGGGTAAGTGATATGCCTGATTTCCCGGTTGTTACATTCAGGAACAAAGTGCTTACATTCAGGGATATTGATGTGCAATCTGATTTGCTTGCAAAATACCTGGTAAAGAAATATTGTCTTCAGAAAGAAGACATTGCTGCTGTATCCATAAAGCGCTCGGAGTGGCTGCCGGTAGTACTGCTTGCTGTAATGAAGGCGGGCTGCGCTTATCTTCCTGTTGATCCATCTAATCCACGGGAGAGAATTGACTATATATTGCAAAACAGCGGAAGTAAAGTATTGGTTGATGCAGCTGAACTGGACAGGTACGCTGCGGTGAACCCCGAAGATCTGCAGTCGGTTGAACTGCCCGCAGCCATTGACGAAAACAACCTTGCCTATGTGATTTATACTTCCGGCTCTACAGGCTTGCCCAAGGGCTGCATGCTTGAGCACAAGGGGGTTGTAAACCGCATTCAATGGATGTGGGAAAAATATAATTACAGCAGCATTGATAGCATACTTCAAAAAACAACTTTTGCCTTTGATGTTTCAGTATGGGAAATCTTTATGCCGCTTTGCTGGGGTTGCAGAATGGTGATTTGTGATGATGACGATGTGTATGCCGCCGACAGGATTGCCCAACTGATTGAGAACAATAAAGTAACCTGCCTGCATTTTGTGCCGGGGTTACTCAATGCATTTATGGATGCCGTTTTTGAAATGCCGGACCTGGCAAAAAAACTTCAGTCGCTTAATAAAGTAATTACAAGCGGTGAAGCGCTCCCGGCTGCAACGGTTGACAGGTGGTACAGCAAAATGACAGCGCCGGTATTTAACCTGTATGGGCCTACCGAAGCATCTGTTGATGTTACTTACTTTGATACTAAACCCGGGCTGCAGGTAATACCAATAGGCAAACCTGTTGCCAATACAAAAATGTATGTACTGGACAGTTTCTTAAACCCTGTTCCCGTGGGTATAACCGGCGACATATACATCGGGGGTGTGCAGCTTGCCAGGGGATACCTGAACAACCCGGAACTGACGTCAAGAAAATTCATTGAAAATCCATTTATGCACGGTGGCAGGCTCTATCACACAGGTGATACGGGCCGCTGGCTGGAGGATGGCGATATAGAGTACACCGGCAGAAATGATAACCAGGTTAAAATAAGGGGTTACCGTATTGAAACGGGCGAAGTGGAATTTCAGTTACTGCAACTGGATGGCATCAGCGGAGCTGTGGTAATGGCAGCAGATATTGCCGGTACTGGTAAATCACTGGTTGCTTACGTAACGGGTGCATCAACCATGTCAGAAATTTGCATTAAGCAGGAACTCAGAAAAAAACTTCCTGACTATATGGTGCCTTCCTTTATTGTAAAAATGGACGCCTTCCCTCAAAATACCAATGGTAAAACAGACAGAAAATTACTGCCCATGCCCGGCGCAGGTGAAGACACGGCTGAGCAGGAATTTGCAGAACTGGAGAATGAAACC
>JANMDL010000702.1:0-3138 GCA_031376295.1 Chitinophagales bacterium | reverse complement strand
GTTTTTCTCCTGCTTCAGAAAGATTGTAATTGGCATTTAACCCAAAGATCAGCTCAGAACCTTTTGCCTGGTTGGTATAATATACATTGGGGTTGATGATTACCCGGTCGTTCATTTTTAGTATTGCATTGATAAAGCCGATATGCCGCATGGGGATACGCCCGTTGTTGCTGCTGTCGTTAAAAAAAGTTTCTTTTGGCCTGTTTACATGATGCGTTGAATACCCTGCATTGATATACACATTTTCTGAAGGGAAATAAGCATAGTTAAGCCCCGCCTGCACATCAAGATAGCTCACATTGGTTGCATTGAGCGCTACCGAAGTGGGGAGCGTATTGTCGAAGAATTTACCATCAAACTGATCAGGAAATTTCAGCCGGCTGACATCTATCCGTTTATTGGCCCAGCCCGCATTAAAGCCAGCACTGAGCAAACTGCTGTTACCCAGCATCTGGTGATAAGCCAGTGATCCGTATATCTTTGTAGAACGTAAACTACCGCTGCCTGCTACATCGCTCAATATTACAGCGCCTGCTCCAAGCCAGCCGTTTTCCAACTTGTCTCTGAATAGCTGAGCATCGGCAAAAAGGCTCATGGTTTTGTATGGCTGCGCCATTATGCTGCTCCACTGGTTGCGGTAGTTGCCGCCAATGCGGTAATCGGCATCGGGAATAAACCCTGTGTTGGCAGGATTGGTTGTAAGTGGTGAATTAAAAAACTGTGAAAAATGAAGATCCTGTGCAATGGTGGTTAAACTGCAAAGGGCAAAAGCTGCTGTAAGGGCTGCTATATTTTTTTTGTACTTCATTCTTTATTTTAAAAGCGATATATCGCCTGTTTTCCTGTACTTTTTTCCGTCGGTAAATATTACATCTAATGTGTACGTATATACATCCATTGGTTGTAAAACACCTTTGTAAAAGCCATCCCATCCCTGCTTGCGGTCGGTGGTTTTAAATACCAGTTCGCCCCAGCGGTTATAAATTTTCCAATCCATCGTACCAATGCCAAAACCCTGCACTTTTACAATTCCATTGGCGCCAAACCTGCCTGGCGTAAATGCATTGGGTACATCCAGTAATGGTATGATGAGTGTCGGTACATTGAGGCATACTGAATCTACACATCCTGCAATGCTGGTTGCATACAAACAGGTATTGAACAAGCCTGTACTATTGAACTGGTGCAGCGGGTTTACCTCGATTGAAGTTTCCTGGTCACCAAATTTCCATAAATAGCTTATGGCTCCGGTAGAAGTATTGGCAAACTGTGTTGCCTTATTTTCCTGTGCCGGATTGGGGCTGAAAGTAAAGCCCGCTACTGGAACGGGATACACTGTTATGGTGAATGTTGTTGAGTCAATCCTGTTACAAGTAGTTGTATCAACAGCTATTAATTTAATGGTATAAGTACCAACAGCGGTATACAAATGTGTGGGATCCGGATCGGTGGATGTAGTGCCATCGCCAAAGTCCCATAAAAAGTCGGTACCAGCCAGTGACGTATTGGTGAAGACAGCATTGTGCGGCACACAACCCTTATCCGGCGTGGTAAACTGCGCCTTAACGGTTGGATTGATGCGGATTATTTTCTCTATCGAATCCGGTGAATTACAGAAAGTTGTATCAGACACTATCAGCCTTACCCTGTATGTGCCGGGAGATTGATAAGTGTGCTGCGTTGGCGGATTAAGACTCATACTATCACTACGGGTACCATCTCCGTAATCCCATACAAATGATTTTGCCCCAAAACCGCTGCTGCTTGCAAATGAAGTATTGGTAAACTGGTAGCTGAGGTTAGTACAGGGTGGCAGTTTATTGGGTGTAAAACTGAGAAATGCTCTGTTATTGCCTGCCCTGATGGTGGTATAGGCAGTATCCACAATATTGCAGGTAGCAGAGTCTATTGCTACCAGCATTACACGGTAATTACCTGGCGCATTGTATATATGAGAGATATTGGAAGATCCAACAAGTGTCACTTTGGGCGACCCGTCACCAAAATCCCATACAAAAGTTTTCCCCTCCTGCAGGGTATCTATAAAATCAACCGTAAGCGGGGTACAACCTGCAGTATCATACTTTACACCATCGATACTTGCCTGCGCACCAGCTCCTACCCCTGCAAAATTCATTTCAATTTTCACACAGGCCTCGTTGCAACCTCCCTGCTGTGGCGTACCATTATTGGTGGCATAAGCACCAGCAGTTGTAGGAAAACGCACTCCGCCGCCGCAGTTGGCACACATAGCCTGGTAAATAACACCATTGGCATCAAAGCGGCTGGTGCCACCATCCACATGATCGTCAAAATTGCCATTCAACTGACCAAAAAATGCCCCCATCAGTAAACTGGCTGCATCTTTTTTCATCACCATAAAATAGAAATCGTTGCCATCACCGCGATGTCCGGAGAAGTTTATTGTGGTATCCATACCAAGCGTACCTGCCGAAGGAAACTGTCTGATCCTGTTAGGCTCTCCGCCCCAACCTGAAACATACACGTTTTCGCACCTGTCGACCAAAAAAGCAACAGGAGAAATATTAGGTATTGCTGATGCAGTACCATAAGTAGTGGAGTATACAAAGGCTGATAAATCGGGTCTTACTTTACTGATAAACTGCCTGCTTCCCGGGCGGCTGTATGCTGCATTCAATATTGGCCAGGTGCCAAGGGACGTACCCATAATGTAAGGGAACCCAAGTTTATCAAACTGAATACCATAAATCAAATCGTCACCTGTTGTACCTGCATAAGTAGTTTTTAAAATGGCGCTGCCATTGTTAGCTATATTAGTTATAAAACCATCCACCCCACCCTGGTTGCCCCCAAACAATACACCGGTTTTATCACCCGGCAGGTTACTGCTGGTAGTACCACCTGCAGCATAAATTGAACCAGTGAGTGGATTTGAGGCCAGCACAAAACAGGCATCATCGCCACTGCCGCCAAAATAACTGCTGAACAATACAGATGAGAGTGTTGAGGTAAACTTTACCAGTACCCCATCCTGCCGGCCACCGCCAAATGATGGCTGAAAAACACCTGCTGTAACCGGAAAATTATTAGACTGTGTGCAGGAGGCCAGTAAAATATTTCCAGAAGGGTCTAATATCACTTCACTTCTTGCATCAT
>JANMDL010000141.1:0-4003 GCA_031376295.1 Chitinophagales bacterium | reverse complement strand
CTACAAAACCACCTAAAGGACGTGTGTCGCTGAACAGGGTATAGCCGAAAGCCCCGGACTCAAATGAGCCGGGGCTTTTTTATTTTTATTTGTACGATTTTGAATTTTTGCGGGGCTTCTCGGCTATACCACTAAATGTTATGCGATGGCTTTACTCTTCGATTTGGTTCATTATCCAATTTGTCCAACCTACAATGGTAGATGCTCGCCTAAAGAAAGTTGAATCTGAACCAACTTTATGCAACCTAGATTTTTTCATAACTTCTACTATTGTTTCTTTATTTGGCATTTCACCATTGTCAAGAAAAATTTTCAAAGTATGTTTAAATGCTGTGTGGGATAAAATGAGTTTTACAAATTCACTTTGTCTCTCTACAATAGATAAAGTGAAAACTTTTTTTCCTTTATCTGTCAAGTAGCAAACAACTTGTCCATTTTCTTTTCCAATTTCTATTAGTCCTAAATACTTACCTGCATTGGAATAATAGTCAGTTTGTCTTGAGTCAAAGTCATAGTTTTGAGTAATTTCTTCTTTGCTAATAAACCCTTTTTGTTTTAAGAGTTCACAGAGATTTATTACTCTTTCAAAACTATCTGCTTGAGGAAATGGAATTTCAGGTTCTCTTACAGTTTTTGTAGTATCTATTATTTGTTGAACTATTTCAAGATTAAATGTACCGTTTTGAACTGCATATTTTTTTTGCTTAACTAACACTAAAGAATTGTAGTGGTCAATATTTGCAAAAGTATATTCTCTTAAATGAAAAATTCCGTTTGTATATGTTAGAAAAATAGGTCGAACTTGTTTTGTAATTTTATTGTTCCAAAGTTTGTAAGGGTAATAAAGTTGTCTTACGAGAAAATCATCTGAAATGTAATTTTTGGCTTCAATTAGATTTAATGAGTTATGACCTTCATAGCCTCCGTCAATTTCAATTTGTGAATTTTCAACGTTTACTTTATATAAACCTTTTGAAGAATTAATATTAAAATCAAATGATGACGAACTCATCCGTCCACTAACAGTTGGAAACAAATTATCTTCACCCGTAAAGTCGTGCAGAATTTTTGATACAAATGCACAGTTAATTGCTGTTGCTTCACTAGTTATATCCTTATAATCTAAACTTTCTAAAAAAGTAGGAAAATCAATTTTTGTAACATCAATATCATTTGTATTAAAATCGCAAAAAGTATCAAAAATTCCAATTATATAACCGCCTCTAGAAGTTGGTAAAATCGAAAAATTATTGTCCGCAAATAATCTAGGAAGTTGTGACTTGTGGTCAAACTTTGTCATTAATCTTGCTTCTCTAAACTTATTAATGTCAGTAGATGAAATTGAAATATGTCCTTCTTTAATAACTTTTTCAATAATTTTATGCTTGTCAAATATTTGTTCCCAAGCTATATCATTTTTGGATTTAATCATAATTTCGGATTAAAAGTTCGTCAACTTCGCCACGATTTGCCCCATCTGAATTAATTGCTCGGTTAGCTTTTACAATACTAATATTATAATCCTTGTATTGGTCTTTGATAAAGTCGGCAGAAGAATTTGAAAGTAAGAATTTAACCCCTTTTTTGTGTAATTCATCACAAGCTTTTCTCAATTCTATTTGGTCATAAATATTCCACCCACCTTGTATATAACCTGTGAAATTTGAGCTTTCAGAAATAGGGTGGTAAGGTGGATCTAAATAGACGAATGATTTTTCAGTTGTATCTTTTAAAACAGTTGTATAGTCACCGTTATTAATTGAAATGTTATTTGTATTTAAGAATTTATTAACCGCCTTTAAAGTCGGTTCGTTTACAATATTAGGATTTTTATAACGTCCAAAGGGGGCATTAAATTCACCTGCATTATTTACTCTGTAAAGGCCATTAAAGCAAGTTTTATTTAAGTAAATAATTCTGGAAGCTCTTTGAATTTGACTAAGTTTTTTAAAACCATCATTTCTGTCTAAACTACGAAGTTCATAAAAATAGTCAGAATTATTTTGATGTTTTTTCAAGTCTATAATAAGTCCATCAAGTTCGTTTTTTATAACATTATAAACATTAATTAATTCAGCGTTGAAATCATTAATTACAGCATTTTTAGGTTGTAGATTAAATAATACTGCTCCACCTCCAATAAAAGGCTCCACATAGTCGTAAGAGCTAATGTTTTTCGGTAATAATGCAACGATTGAAGGCATAAGTTGTCTTTTGCCACCAACCCATTTTAAAAACGGACTAACTAGTTTATTGCTTTTTGCCATTTTTGTCAGAATTATTGCTAAATAATTTAGTGTGCAAGTTAGGGGTTTTGGTTTTAAAATAGCAAATTTTGGGAGTTTTTTCTTATTAATCGGTCTGTCTCGCTAAGCTATCGCATAACGAGCAGGGCTTAGCGAAGTACGGGAAATAGAATTCCGTCCGCCCGGAACCGCTGCTGATTGGAAAACTTATGATGAAGATAACAACAAAAAGCCAAATAGAATTCCGTCAAGCTGGAACAAAAGCCCCATAGAATTACAAAAAGTTCATTGTTATTCCGTCCGCCCCACTTTTGCCAAACCCCATGTTGGTGGCAGTTTATGTCATTTTAGGGTTAGAAGTTCCAAATACATTTCCTCAATTTTGTCCTGCATGTGTGGGACTGGAAAAAGTTGAAAGGTTGTCTTGTTTGGATGCAATTGAACAAAATACATTTCACTTACAAAACCGTGTCCAAAATAATGCTCTTCTAAAATTTTTTTGTAAAGGTTAAGTTGTAAACAATAATGTTGTTCGTTGCAGTCTTCAATGTCTTCACAAACTCCAAAACCTTTTTGTGTTTCTCCTGTGTAAAAATCTGGGTAACCTCTCAACTTTATTTCTTTGCTTCTCTTCCAATCAAAGATTACAAAAGTTCCATCAGGCTTTTTAAAAACTGCGTCTGCTGTTCCTGCGACCATTAGAACATCGTCAAAAATTCTCCATTCAGTTCGGTAAAGCTCTAAATGATTTATTGTTTCGTACAAGTCAAGAAAATATTGGAACTCTACTTTTTCGTTACGAAAGTTTTCATCGTCAAAAAACTGTTCTATGTCCTTATGTAATGCTGTACCTAAATTAGATGAAGAAACTCGTTCATCTTCCCATAATTGAAGAATTGCCTCAACAGTTGTTCCTCTACTTCTTGCAACCAATGGGGCAAGTTTTTCAAAATCAAATTCTGGGAAGAATTTATGAATGAATGTTGTGCCTGAAACTGTGTTTGGATTGTCGTCTATAAAATAAAGGTGTTTGTCTTGGTTGAATTTTAAACGATTATCTCTGATGTGAGCATTGATAATATTAATGTCTGACCTCTCAAACTCAAATTCCATTTGCTCTGCAATTACTTCCTTTTCTGCTTCTCTATCATCGCTGTTAGATTTTAATTCCGATGTGTCAACTCCAAAACTTTCTCTTGTTCCAAATTGGTCTATGCCCAAATAAGTTTCTCTGTAACGTTGAATTGCCCATTTTTCTGCATGAAGTTTGAGCCAAAAAGGAACAGTAGCAAGGCTTTCTGCACTTTGTAAGTCAGGATGAATTATGAAACTTGAAAAGACACTTTTGATGACTTCTGCAATTAACTTGCAACAACCCAAAATATTCTGATGTACTTGGATTTCTGCAAATCGAATAACTACCCAACCTCGGTCATTAAAATAACTGTTCCTATAATCGTCTTTGCCTTGCTCATGTGTTGTTAGGCGACTTAAACCTTCGTAAGGTTCGTCAATTTCAATATCAATGAATAGGTTTAGGTTATTTCTTTCGTCAATTAATACGTGGTCGGGAACATACGGCTTTGTATTGTTTGAAATAAATAAAAATCTGTCATTATGAAATTGTAGCCCTGAAAAATCTTTAAAGTAACGTTTTAAACACACATCAAAATCAAGTTCTTTATAACCTCACGCGACGTCACGGCCAGTTCATTCAGTTTCCGGTTCTTGTCTTCCTCTGCGTCCTCTGCGCCTCT
>JANMDL010000035.1:0-2277 GCA_031376295.1 Chitinophagales bacterium | reverse complement strand
CTCCGCTTGAGCGAGGGGTTAGGCCGCATCTCTTGGCGGTTTGCGTTATTGGCGCCATTCGTTCAAATCGCGCAGGGAAAATGCCTGAATGCCGCCAGAGCCCAGAAGCGTCTCATTTTCAGAAACTCCGAACCCTTGGGGCAGGTGGGTGACACCACTCAAGAAGCGAAGATTCGGGAGTTCGGTCGAGGGGTTGATAACCGCTACTCTGGAACTCTTGGGGAGATTTGCGTCAATTAGTTCATTGATAAACTGATCTCGAAAGGCAAATCCGATGAACAGCACATGTGTCGCTGTTTGGAGTCTTTGGCGGAAGTATTCGTGGAATGCCACGAATGGTTCGCGGGACGGAACACCCTTAAAGCCGGGATACAAAATCAATCGCTTCTTGTGGTCGCCATCGAACTCGGGATGCCCGCGCCTGATAACGGGTTCGGCTTCGGTACTACCATTGCCCAATTTCCAATCGACAGAGCCATGCAACTTTGTCAAGAGACCTCTCTGCGAAGGCGTGTTGTCACGCCATGCTCTGAGTTCGATGCCTGGGTAGAGGCCTTGGCGAAACCCCATGCTGACAGGAGCGTCTGGAATCGTGTCCAGTGCTGCTTCGATTACTAGATCATAGTTTGTGGTCACTATGTCAATTCTACCGAAGCTGCTCTTAATCAGGTATTCAAGAAGAGGAATCCAGCTTCGCTCTAGTTCCTCCGATAGCGGTGGCTGGGAATAGAATTCATAAACACGTTCATTGATCTGGTCCTGCAGGCTCTGAGAAATACTGAAAAGGTTTTGAAACTGATTGTGGACTGACGGGCCTTGAGTATTAATATTGGTGACGCTCGCAATCTCGTTGCTTGACAGGAGTCGTGATGCAAAACGTTCCGGCTCAGTCCACTCCTTAATTGTGTCGTTAAGTCTACCCAGTTCCCACAGCACATGCTCGATATCAATATCCTTGAGACCATGCTGCTCCAAATGTGCTATCAACCTTTGATACAAGCCTGATTGCTTGATAACATCGGGAAGGCGTTTCCGAAAATCAAGCGCCATCGGGTATTTCTCCCCAGACACGCCTCGGGAAGCACCAGCGCCAGCAAACACAATCAGTGAGTTAAGGCAACGCTGATCAAGTACCCCTTCTGGCACGCGGCATGCATAGGACCCAGGCATGAAGCAACAGACCCTCGCCGTAGCCATGGACCACAACGCCCAGTACGAGAAGTTTCGTAAGCCCACGCGTCGGGACACGTTCCTGTCGAGGATGGAAGCCTTGGTGCCCTGGTCTGCGCTGTGCAGCGTGATCGAGCCCCATTACCCCAAGGCTGGCAACGGCAGGCCGCCCGTCGGCCTGGAGCGCATGCTGCGCATGTACTTCGTTCAGCACTGGTTCAACCTGGCCGACGAGGCCTGTGAAGACGCCTTGCTGGACAGCCCGGCATTGCGCCGCTTCGTGGGCATCGATCTGGGCCGCGAGCGCGTGCCTGACGCCACGACGCTGTTGAAGTTTCGCCGCCTGCTTGAAGACAACAAGCTGGGCCAGGCGCTGTTCGCCAAGGTCGGTGAAGTGCTGCAAGCCAGTGGCCTGAAGGTCGGCACCGGCACGATCGTGGACGCCACCATCATCGCCGCGCCCAGCTCCACCAAGAACGCCAACGGCACACGCGACCCGGAGATGCATCAGACCAAGAAGGGCAACCAGTGGCACCACGGCATGAAGCTGCACATCGGGGTGGACAAGGACACCGGGCTGACCCACAGCGCGGTGGTGACGGCGGCCAACGTACACGACAGGCACCCGCTGCCGCAACTGCTGCATGGGCAGGAGGAAGAGGTTTACGGCGACAGCGCCTACGCCAGCCAGCAAGAGCTGATTGCATCGAAGGCGCCCAACGCGCGGGACGTGACCAACCAGCGCGTGCGCGAAGGCGGGCCAGGCGCGGAGATCGCGCAGTTGCTCAACAAGAGCAAGTCGCGTGTGCGTTCGCGGGTGGAGCACGTCTTCGCCGTCGTCAAGCGGCTGTGGGGGTTCAGCAAGGTTCGCTACCGCGGGCTGGCCAAGAACGCCACGCGGGCGTTTGTGGCGCTCGGGCTGGCCAACATCTTCATGGCGCGGCGTTTCCTGAATGGATGAGTGCGCCTGCATGGCGCGCGGCAGCAGCCGCAGCGTCCTGAGTCGATGCGAGACGGCCTGACAACGGCCCGATTCAGTCAACATTCCCACCATGCGGCATCGACGGCGCAGGCTTGCGTGAATCCGGCCAGTTATTCAGCGTTGCC
>JANMDL010000016.1:0-19384 GCA_031376295.1 Chitinophagales bacterium | reverse complement strand
TTAAAAAATTTTTTTTTTGTTTTTTTTTCCAATTGTTTTGTTTATTTTTTTGGTTTAAAAATAAAAATTGGTTAATTAACAAAAACACGGCCGGTACAACCGCAGGGAATATAATTACAGTAGCTGGAGCCGCAGTTTTACATTACCCGAAGATTGTGATGAGGGTAAAATTGATGCAGCTTACAAGAATGGAGAACTAAAAGTGAGCATCCCACGCACAGCTGTCAAACAGGCAGAAAATGTGAAACAGATAACAGTGGGTTGAGGTGTTTCATTCGCCCCGGTTGCAGAGTTGGTTCAACCGGGGTTTTTTTTATGACTACAGCAGTATAGAAAAATTATTCCTGCAGTAAAAACCAGGAATACCATCAGCATAAATATGGAATTGTCCACATTCTCAAAAAATATTCCCACAAATGGAATTGCGGCGCAGCGGATAGCTAACCTGTTGATAATAACTGTACTGTGTTGTTATATACTTTATGCAGGACGAACCTTGTTTATACCGTTAAGTATGGGTCTATTTGTTGCATTTATCCTTTACCCGCTTTGTAAATGGTTTGAGAAAAAAGGGATGACAAAAACTGTGGCGATTGCCTTGGCGATTACACTTTTCCTGCTGCTTTTTTCACTTGCTACCTGGCTGCTGGTAAAACAAATACTTGGCTTTACCGATACCTGGCCGCTGCTGCGGGAAAAGCTGAATACCACTTTTTATAATTTTGGCAATTACCTGGAGGCCAACTGGGATATCAGCCCGGCTGCGCAGCTTGAGTGGCGCAAACAATTTCTCGAAAACTCGGCTTCATTTATTATTGGCTTAATAAGGGTTGCCATCGCCCGTTCTGCGGTTTCACTGGTTATGGTATTCCTGGTACCTATTTACGCTTTTCTGCTGCTGCTATACCGCCAGCGGCTGGTGCTGGGTTTAAAAAATCTATTGCCGCATGGCATCGGTAAGGATATTGCCCCGATGCTGCATTCCACCATCCATACCTACTTTAAGTTTATAAAAGGGATGCTGGTTGTTTACTTAATTGTGGGTGTGCTCAACAGTACCGGGCTGCTGCTGCTGGGTATTCCGCATGCCATACTGTTTGGCTTCCTGGCTTCGGTACTCACTTTCATTCCCTATGTGGGTATAATAGTTGCATCGCTGCTGCCCATCACCATTGCATGGATTACGTATAATTCCATTTATTATCCGCTGGCCATTGCAGGAATTTTTGCTGTGGTACAATACCTTGAAGCCAATATTATTTTCCCCTGGGCCGTGGGCAACAGGCTGAACCTTAACACGCTGACGGTAATAATTGCTGTAGTTGCAGGCGGTATACTTTGGGGTGGTGCAGGCATGGTGCTTTTTATCCCATTTGCTGCCATTGTAAAACTGCTTGCAGAAAAAATACCCGGAGGTGAAACAATTGTTTACCTGCTGGGCAATGAGCCAATTCCTGCCATTCAACCGCCCCCGCCTGCAGCATGATAAGCATTGGCAGCGTAACTAACCTTAGTCATTTTTATTGATGCTGTTACAGTACAACTTTGAGTGATAATAACTTTATATGAAAAGAGTATTTTTTTTCCTTTTATTGCTTTCGGGTATTGCATCCTGCGGACCAAGCATCAGGGTGTTTTCTGATTATGACAAAGATATAAATGTTGCCGACTACAAAACGTATACGTGGATGGATGCAAAAGCAATTGAAGGAAAGGGCATCAACCCGCTTTACTATAATGAACTGAATGACAAGCGTATAAAGACGGCAGTAAATGCTGAAATGGCGGCAAAGGGCTACCGGCTGGTGGAAAATAACGGGGAGTTGATACTGCATTACCATATTGTTGTGGAAGACAAAACAGCCGTTACCAATGAGCTATGGGGCTATAACTACAGCCCTTATTGGGTTAACAGGCGGATAAATGTGTACCAATACAGGGAGGGAACGCTTATTGTTGACCTGATGGATAAAAAAACAAATACCCTGGTATGGCGGGGCTGGGCAACTGACGTAATTACACAATCAGCCGCAAAAGACCCGCAAACTGCCATAACAAATGCAGTGCAGGCAATTTATAAAAAATATCCCTTTACAGGAATGTAAAAGACAAACATGAGCAATACAACAGATAATATTGAGTCAGTTTTTGATGATGTAAAAGAATACTTTGATGCCCGCCGGGAACTGATGAAACTGCAGTTAGTAAAAAAATCTACCGCACTGGCTGCGGGTGCTGTTTCACTGCTTATCATCATACCATTTTTTTTGCTGGCTTTTTTGTTTGTAAGCATTACACTGGCGCATGTATTTGCCGAATTATGGGGGCATGAGTATGCTGGTTATTTAACTGTAACCCTGCTGTATACCATAACCGGTCTGTTGCTTATTAAATACCGCAGGCGCTGGTTGCTGAACCCGCTGAAAAATAAACTGATACAGCAAATATTAAGTAAGGATCACCATGACTGAAATAAAAGATATAACATCACTCAATGCTGAAATCAGGCGACTGGAGGCGGCAGTACGATTTAAGGAGCAGCAATTGCGCAGCCATATAACCGGCTTCAGGGAAAAGCTGCAGCCCCGCAATTTTTTTTCAGCTACCTACGAAAAAATAACCGGCGAGCCTCCCCCGCCTCAGGGCAAAGGCTTTGCCGCAAAAACAATAAAAACAGGACTGTCGCTCTGGCTGAGTAAAATACTTTTTAAAACAGAAGAAAAGGTGGAGCAAAAAGTTTATGACGCCGTAGATACAGCGTTTGATAAACTGAAAGCATTTTTAACCCGCAGGAAAGATGCCTGATTTACAGCTCCTTTACCTGGTGCAATGCTCACAATAATGGCGATTCAATAACCGTAAATATTTTTATATTGGGCTTATGCGCTCAAAACAAAAGGCAAAAAGTAAACTCAGCAGGTTCTGGAAAATGCTTGGCCCCGGCCTCATTACCGGTGCCAGCGACGATGACCCCTCGGGCATTGCCACTTACTCGCAGGCAGGCGCAAAGTTTGGGCTTACTACGTTGTGGACAGCCATTGTGTCGTACCCGCTGATGTATGTGATACAGGAAATGTGCGCCCGCATAGGTATTGTAACGGGCAGGGGGCTTGCTGGTGTGGTGAAAGATCATTATCCCAAATGGGTATTGTACCTGCTGATTATTTTCAGCTGCCCTGCCATCATTCTGAATATTGCCGCAGATATTGCCGGCATGGGCGCAGTAGCCAATCTTATCATACCCGGTGTGCCTGCCCCTGTTTTCAGCATCGGCTTTACGGTATTGCTGCTGTACTTTACCGTAAAATTATCTTATCACCGGCTGGCAGCTATCATGAAGTACCTCTGCATGATATTACTGGTTTACCTGGTAGTGCCTTTTTTGGCAAAGCAGGATATAAGGCAGATACTCAACAGTACATTCATCCCGAAGTTTTCGCTGAACAGGGAATACCTGCTTGTGTTGGTAGGAGTACTGGGCACCACTATTTCCCCTTATCTTTTTTTCTGGCAAACCGCCATGGAAACAGAAGCATTTCCCGAAAGGAAAAAGCACATCATACTGGATAAATATATTTTGCCCCACATGAAAAAGGATGTGAAGTATGGCATGTTCTTCTCTGTGCTGGTGATGTATTTTATTACACTAACCGCTGGCACGGTACTGCACAACAATGGTGTACATGAAATTAATACGGTGGAAGATGCTGCAAAAGCACTGCAGCCGCTGGCGGGCAATTTTGCATACATCCTTTTTGCACTGGGTGTTGTGGGCATCAGTTTCCTGGCCATACCTGTGCTGGCCGGCTCCCTATCCTACATCATTGCCGAAACCTTTGGCTGGAAGGAGGGTTTAAATAAAAAATTTCACGAAGCCAGGGAGTTTTATTTTGTAATGATCATATCAACCATGGCAGGGCTTGTTATTCAACTGGCTGGTGTTGACCCGGTAAAAGCATTGCTGTACACAGCCGTGCTGTATGGCATTACTGCCCCGGTAATTATCGGCATCATCCTGCATATCTGCAACAATAAGAAGATCATGGAAGAATACACCAATAAACGCCTGCCCAACCTGGTGGGTGCTGTTGCATTATTGCTGATTGGGGCCTCAGCCTTGCTGCTGGCATGGCTGGTGCTGTAGCGGTTCATTTACTGACAGGCATTACCGGCTGCATTGATTGCTGTCATACAGAGAAACGGGCGCTTTTGTTTATATTTGGAGAAATGGAAGGTCCTTTATTTCAAAGTGGCAATTATAAGAGCGCCGATGCTGTACAACTGCTGGAAAGCGGCACTGATTTTTTTTCAGCATTACTGTTGCTGATTAACAGGGCAAAAACTACCCTGCACCTTCAATATTATGCTTTAGTGCCTGATGAAACCGGCAATGAGATTATACAGGCATTGAAAGAAGCTGCAAAACGTGGCGTGTCAGTAAAAGTGCTGCTCGATGCTTTTGGATCAAAAGCCATGAAGGGCAGTCCGCTGAATGAACTGAAAAAAGCGGGTGTGGACTGCCGGCTTTTTTCGCCCTTACTGCTGTACAAACTGCGGATGGGGAGGCGCCTGCACCACAAAGTTGCAGTTGCCGATGCAGAAACTGCCATTGCAGGCGGTATCAACATTTCGGATAAATACAAGGGTACAGCAGCAGAAATAGCATGGCTTGATTTTGCCCTGCAGATGCAGGGTGCGGTGTGCGCAGATATCGCAACCCTCTGCGGACGTTTGTTTTATGGATACAGGTCATCTTTCAAAAAAAAGCACCTCTACAACGGTATCAGGAGTGAACTGATTCCCGTAAGGATAGCACATGAAGACTGGTTTTTAAAAAAGCACCAGGTACACACTGATCTGCAGCAGGCAATTTACTTTGCCAAAGCACATATCACTATCGTATGCAGCTATTTTATCCCGAATTATAAAATGATAAGGCTGTTAAAACAAGCAGCAGCAAGGGGAGTAGCTATACATCTTTACCTGCAGGGTAAATCGGATATACTGCTGGCAAGGGATGCCGGCCGCTATTGGTACAGGGCATTACAGCGGCATCATATTACTATTTATGAATTTCCTGCAAGGGTTTTGCACGGTAAACTGGCAATGATTGACGGTAAATGGCTTACAATAGGGTCGTCTAACTTTAACCATCTCAGCAATTTTACCAGCATTGAAACCAATACCGAAGTGTACAGCGAACAGTTTTGCAGCACAGTTAAAAGCCGGTTGCAGAAAAACTTTGATTTGTATGCCCAAAAGATAGCACCACAAATGTACCTGTCAGAAAAAAACCCTTTCAAACTTTTCCGCTGGTGGCTATCATGGCAACTATCCAACCTGCTCATGCTTTTTCTTTTTAATCTTACCTCTAAAAATTCCTGACCAAAATCATAACACCGCTATATACCTGTCATAGGTTACGGCAGGTGCACCTGGTAGCTTTGTAACATTAAAATACACTGCAATGAACAAAGTAATAGCCGTATTTGACGGATTAAAGTTTTCTCAGTCCACGGCTGATTATGCAATCTACCTGGCCAAGCAATTCAATATGCACATTGTGGCAGTTTTTTTGCAGGATATTGCTTACAGAAGTGAACCCCTTGGTGTGGAATTCTGGTTGCCCTATTATACTGAATCAGATATGAAGCAACTGAAAGTTATTGAAAAAAAAGACGACCAGATAAAGGCAGCATCAATAGTGCGGATGAAAAAAATGTTTGAGGCAAATGGTGTTCATTTCAATATTCATCAGAACAAATACCTTGCCTTTACGGCTTTGCTGAACGAAAGCCATTTTGCAGACCTTATCATTATAGAAGAAACCGCCACCTTCTCAAATTACGATAAAAAAACACCCAGCCGTTTTATAAAAGACCTGCTGCATGATGCTGATTGCCCGGTAATGCTGTTGCCAAAAAAATTCAGCCCGGTAGAAAAAGTAATTTTTGCTTATGATGGAAGTCCTTCATCTGTATATGCCATCCGCCAGTTCAGTTACATTTTCCCTGCGCTGGCCAACCAGCAAGCAGAGATTGTACATATTACGCATAAAAAAGACTCCAACCACTTGCCGGAGTCCCACCTTATACATGAGTTACTGAAACGAAAATATCCAAAAATCAGGCAAAAAATTATTAAGCAGGATGAGGAAGGCCAGGCATTGCTAAACCATCTTAGAAAGGAAGTTTCAGGGTATATGCTGGTGATGGGGGCGTACAAAAGAAGCGCCTTTTCAATGATGCTGCACCGCAGCGAAGCAGACATAATGATTAAAGAGCTTAAAGTGCCATTATTTATTGCACACCGTTAATAATTATTTATGACTAAACTTAACCGCTATTTATTTGACGTACAGTTGAACTGGCTTAAAAACAGGGAAGGCATTTTCACTTCCAGGAGTGTACATGATACCATGAAAGTTTCTGTGCCCGGAGACAGTGACGATGGCAAGTGGTCGCCGGAGCACCTGTTGCTTTGCGCTCTTTGCAGTTCTTTTATGACAACATTTTTCTTTTATGCTGAAAAGGAAGGACTTACAACAAGTCATTTTGAATGCAGCGCTATAGGGCAGGTGGAACTGATTAACGGAAAGCTGCAGTATACATCCATCAACGTTTATCCAATTGCAAAAGTGGCTAATACCGCTAAGGTTAAAAAAGCAAGGGAACTGCTCGGCATGGCCGAAGCTGATTGTCTCATCGCAAGAACCCTGGATACAGATATCTTTTATCACAGCATTGCAGCGGTGGATGAACACCCGGTGAAAACCTGAATTGAAAGGCATTTAAAACTGATTTATATGAACAATTTCAATAAATATATCAACAGCAATAAATTAGTACTGGTTGATTTTTTTGCAGAGTGGTGCGGCCCATGTAAAATGATGACACCCGTATTACAGGAAGTAAAGCGGCTGCTGGGCGATCATGTAGCCGTTATTAAAATGGATATTGACAAAAATCCTGATTATGCAGCCAGTTTCAATGTGGTGTCTGTGCCAACCATCATGCTGTTCAACCATGGCAAACCGGTGTGGCGTGCGGCAGGGGTTCAGCCAGCACATGTACTGGTAGCAGAAATTAAAAAACACCAGTTTTAAAAACAAAACCCTGGTATGACCACAAAGCAAAAATCATTTCTTATCCTCGTAATTGTCATGTTTTTTTTATGCTGCAGCAGTAAGGCGGCAGATACCCTTGCAATAAAAGAAATTGTACAAAAAATTGAAAGAGATAAAAAATTTGCTGGTACCCTCCAGATAAATCAGTCAGCGCTTTTGTCGAAATTTTACGGCATCAATGGCTACCGTTCAGTGTGGTATGAGCCAGCAGGTATGCCACAACATATTGATGAGCTGCTTGCAATGATTAATAAGGCGGGGGATTATTTACTTACCCCTTCTGCCTACCGGCTGGTTTATCTCTCCCGGTTGAAAACCAACCCGCCGGTAACTGCAACAGACAGCCTGTATGCCGAAATAAAATGCTCCGATGCTGCCCTCTCTTTTTTGCATGATATTGCTTATGGTGAAGGCCCCCCGGCACTTCGTTATAATGGCCTTGCCTACCACCCGGACTGTATTGAACTGCCCAGCCTGCTCACATGGGCTTTGCAAAATAATAACCTGCTGGCCAGTGTTGATGCCATTGAGCCATCAGGTAAAATATATACATTGCTGAAAGATGAATATAAAAAACTGGCTGCCGTCACAAACCAGGAAAATTTCAGAGAAATAACCGTGAGTGATAAAACAATTGCTTTAACCAATACAGCGTTGATAGCCAAGCTTAAACAACTAAGTTACCTGGCGGGTGACAGTATTACAAAAAAACACCTGCTCGCTGCCATCAATACGTTACAAAAGCAGCACAACCTGCTGGTACAAAATAAGATCAATCAATATGCCCTCGAAGTGCTTAATGAAACTGTTTCGGGCAAATTGAAAGAACTGCAATGGAATATGCGCTGGTACCGCTGGCTGAACTGTATGCGCCAAAAGGATTACATAGTACTTAATCTGCCAGCCAACCGCATTAGCTATATTGAAAGGGGGGCGGAAAAATTCAGTTGTAAGGTGGTGGTTGGAAAAACGGCTACGCCTACACCTACACTAACGAGCAGCATCAAACAGGTGATTTACTATCCTTACTGGAATGTGCCATACAGCATTGCAGTAAAGGAAATGCTGCCCACCATCAGGCGCAATGCAGGCTATCTTGCAAAAAACCATTATGAAGTGCTGCAGGGAGGCAAACCCGTTAACACTTCGGGCATCAACTGGTGGCACTATTCGGCAGGAAATTTTCCGTTTGCTATCCGCCAGCTCCCGGGATGTTATAATGCACTGGGCAGGCTGAAGTTTGATTTTGAAAACCCGTTTAGTGTGTACCTTCACGATACCAATAACAAATCGGCCTTTCTTGCAGGAAAAAGATTTTTCAGCCATGGGTGTATGCGTGTAGAAAAGCCGTATGAACTGGCGTTGGCAATTGGCGTGAATGCTGAAAAAATAAATATGGACAGTTGCCTTACCGGTATGAAGCCACAAATAATACCACTGGCAAAACAAGTACCGGTATTTGTTATTTATGCAACGATAGATATGGTGAACGGGCAACTGGTATGGTTTGAGGATGCCTATCATAAAAGAGAAAAATAAGGGTGCATTTAAAATTGTCGCCCCTTTTTTGGGATTGTGGGCGGTGGGGACACCGCCCACGGCTGACTGCCCTGGCGGGTGAGGACACCCGCCAGCGACAATTTTAAATGTACCCAAAAATAATAAAGCCGGATATTGCGCATCTTTGTAATGGTATTTTATAAGTAACTATTGGATTCAATTACACATATAGCATTAGGCGCCTGCGTGGGCGAAGCCATACTGGGTAAGCAACTTGGCAAAAGAGCCATGCTGCTTGGAGCCATTGCACAAAGTGTACCAGATGTGGATTTTTTAGCTGCCTTTTGGCTTAACGCTGCCAGCAACCTGCTGGCTCACAGGGGCTTTACCCATTCCATTTTTTTTGCCATACTTATTACACCGTTGCTGGCACTGCTTGCCGAACGGTGGCACAGGCCACACAATATAAGCACCCGCAGGTGGATGATTTTTTTTGCAACCGGTATTTTTATTCACATTTTTGTTGATGCTTTTAATGTGTATGGCGTGGGCTGGCTGGAGCCGTTCAGCCATTACCGCATAGCATTTAATACGCTTTATGTGGCTGAACCATTTTTCTCCATAGTGCCGGGCATAGCATTAGCAGCCCTGCTGATACTGCACAAAAAAAGCAACAGGAGAAAAGGCTGGGCAAAGACCGGGTTAATCATCCCGTTGTTGTATTTACTCTTCAGTATTTTTAATAAGGTATCCATTGACGCTTCCGTGAGGTCTATTGCAAAAAAACAGCATGTAACTTATACCGGCGCTTTTACCACACCCACTCTGTTAAATAATTTCTTGTGGTATGTTGTATTGCAAAACGATTCTGGCTATAATATTGGTTACCGGTCAGTATTCGACAAAAAAGACAGCATTGATTTTACTTTTTTTCCCACCAATAAAAATTTGCTGCAGCCTGTGGCCGATCATGAGGACCTGCAGCGGCTGATAAGATTTTCGCAGGAATATTATACGGTGGAAAAATGGCAGGACACCCTGGTTTTTAATGACCTCCGCTTTGGCCAGGAAATTGGCTGGCAGAACCCCGGCGCAAGGTTTGCCTTTCACTATTACCTCAGCCACCCCAATGACAATGAGCTGGTGGTGCAGCGGGGCCGTTTTGCCCGGTGGAACTATAATGCAATGCTTTCGCTGCTGAAAAGGATTGGTGGAGAATAAGTGCTGTCAGTTTCCATCTCTGCTATTAAAAGCATTACTAAAAGAGGTACAGATATCTATTCCCTCAAATCATCAAATTCGAGATAAAGTTGCTTCAACAAAATGAGCTGCCTCGTTTTACCCCCAATTTTTACTGAAACACCATTACTGCTTACTCCTGCAGGGCTATTGATGTCTGACAAAATCACAGATTCCGGTTTGCTGCTTACTTCACCAGTTTTTACCAGTATAATTTGCTCAAAATCAGGTTTGTTACTGATTTGGTGCACTGCAAACTGCTCTTTACCATTGCCAAAAAGCAAATACACTGCATTTGCCTGCCGTGGTGCAGCAGGGTCAAATTGTTTGAAGAAAATTACAGCCAAAATTTTTATGTTGATGCTGTCTGCAATTTTAACACCGCCTCTTTCAAAATGCCCCCGGTACAAATTGGCTTTAAAACTTCCTTTGCTGTTGATTTTATCAGGCAGAACAAACCTTTCAGGCTCGAAGGTATAAGTGGTAAACTCAGGATGCAGTTGCTGATCCTTAATAAATTTTTCTTTAGCATCCTTATTCAGCTCAAGCTCCAGTATTACCTGGTAATTGTGCGGCGCATGAAACAAAGGCAGGTGCGATGCATATATTGTATGTGTGCCAAAAATAAGCATGCCATGTACAGAAGGTTTGTCTGCCGCCATACCGCTATGGCCATGCTGTGCTTCAGCATTTATTGCCAAAACAACAAAAAGCATAAAACTAAGTATTCTTTTATGATTACTAATTTTTGATAATTTATGGTATCAACAAAATCTTTCCTGTACTCTTCCTGCTCTCAATTAACTCATGAGCAGCTCTTCCATCTTTTAAGGCAAAGGTGGTTGGCGCAGGTATTTTTATTTCCCCTGAGACAATCCATTCAAACAACTGGCTGCTGCGCTTCAGCCTTTCTTCTTTGCTGTTAAGATAGCTCCACAAATCGCCGCCTGCAAGGGTTTTGCTTCCATCCATTAACAGCCTTGGGTCTATGTGCGGTGGATTGCCGCCGGCAAATCCAAAAAACACAACCGTACCTGTTTCTTTAGTGGCTTCAAGGCTTTGCAATAAAGTAGTACCTATTGATTCGTACACCACATCAACGCCCACGCCCGTAAACTGTTTAACATGGCTCACCCAATCATCGCTGTACAAAAAAACGGTATCTGCGCCATGCTGCTCGGCCACCGTTGCTTTTTCTATGGAAGAGGTAAGCCCAATAACTTTTGTACCTTTCATTTTACACAACTGCACAAGTAATTGCCCTACGCCACCAGCACAGGCATGTACCAGTACTATATCATTTTCTTTTACTGCATAGCTGTCGTGGCAAAGATACTGCGCTGTTAATCCCTGCAGCATTACTGCCGCCGCCGTTTCAAAGCTTATACCACTTACCAATGGTATTGCATTATCAGCGGGTACTGCCACCAGTTCAGCATTGGCAAAAGGTACATCTGCAAAACAGATGCTGTCGCCATTTTTAAATCCATTTAAACCCGCTGCATTTACCACAATGCCGGCACCCTCGTAACCAGCCATATAGGGCGGCACTCCTTTTAAGTAATATTTACCTTTTCTGCGGTACACATCGGCATAATTTAAACCAATCGCTTTCATCTGCACCAATAGCTCACCTTCCTTTAAAACCGGTTCTGGCATATCAGTGTATTGCAAAACCTCCGGGCCTCCGAAACTGGAAAAAGTTAATGCTTTCATGCCGTAAAGCTACTATGTAATTGTGTAACAGGGTATTGCTGCCCCAAAGGATTTGTAAACATACGGCACCTGTTATAGTTTCTTCAGCATCCAAAGTGTACAACCAAAATGACCACTGTTACCCATGGGGCCTGTAAGGTATTCAAACCCGAATTTCTCATACACTTTCATAGCCTGTTTCAGCTCCGGCATGGTTTCAAGATATACCTGTGTATAACCAAGTGCAGCTGCAGTCTGCAAACACTTCTCAATCATCATCCTGCCAAGACCCATACCCCTTGCCGCTGCTGATAAATACATTTTTACCAGCTCGCAGGTACCAGCGGGTAAACCATCAGTAGGAAAAACACCACCGCCGCCAACCAGCACGCCATCCAGCTCTGCTACAAAATAAGCAGCCCCGGCTTGTTGAAACAGTTCAAACAAACTGTCTGTGGTTGGGTCAAAGTAAACCGTGCCGGGATGATTGGCACCAAACTCGGCCAACGCCGTACGGATGATGTTGGCCAATGAGGCATTGTCCTTAGGCTCAATGGTTCTTATATGTAATTTTTCCATTTATCAACTATTTTAATGCTGCCCTAAACAACAACTTATACATACCAAACATCTTCTGCTGCTCCGGCTAAATATACAGTATCTCCCACAGCAAATTTTTTATTGCCGGTATTCACCAAAATTGCTTCTTCAACAAACTGTACTGTAATGGTATGATAGCTTCCGCAAAATGCTGCACTTTTAACAGTTGCAAAAACCCCCTGACTATCAGCAGCTATTATTGAAATATTTTCGGGCCGTATCAAAGCCTGTTTCCCATTTTGCCCAGCAGCAGAACCATGTATAAAAATATTTGCCAGTTCCGGACTCATCAGGTTATATTCCCCAAACAGTGCAGCACAGTATTCATTTACAGGCTGGCGGTATACCTGCTCCGGTTTGCCCTGCTGTATGATTTGTCCGTCTCTCATCACTAAAACCGTATCTGCCCATGAAAGTACATCAGGCGCATCATGCGATGTCATCATACAGGTAATGCTGAGTTGTGCAGTAATATCAGCAATCACTTTTTTAATAATACTTTTATGCCCCAGGTCGAGGTTGGAAAATGGTTCATCCAGCAATAGTAGTTTTGGCGATGTGGTAAGCAGTCTTGCCAGTGCCACCCGCTGCCTTTCGCCGCCTGAAAGCTGGTTGGTGCGCCGCTGTAATAAATGGTCAATGCGGCAAACGGTGTAAATGGCATCTGCTTCAGCCTGTGTTAATTCGTTGGCATACTGCAGTAATTCATACACCCAGTAATTATTGCGCAGCTCAAAATACTGCGACAGGTAAGCAATAGAGCGGTGCCCGGCAATCAGTTGCTCATCAGGCCCCAATACACGCTGCTGCCCAATGTGTATTGTTCCGGCATCGGGCTGTATCATACCAGCAATCATTTTAAGCAGGGTGGTTTTGCCGCTGCCCGTTTCGCCTGCAATGGCTATTTTCTCCAATGGCTGCTGTGTAAAGTAAATATCTTTTACCGAAACCATACCATCTTCCTGCTTACCAATACCATCCACCGTTAACAGCGCCATATCATTCATCATTGTTTGTAAATACTGCTTCGAAATTAGGGCATTGAGTTGATTCAGCAAGGAATGCAAAAGGAGTTAAGTTGATTAGTTGATGAGTTCTGCGACCATCGTTCAACGCATTGCCTGTCAGCTGTCATCTCTTATACTGTCAACTTTTTGTAACTTGCAGCTATGCCATTCAACTTACAATCTGACTATCAACCAAGCGGCGATCAGCCACAGGCCATCAGCCAGTTAACCGAAGCCATCCTCAACGGTGAAAAGTTTCAAACGCTTTTGGGTGTTACCGGTAGTGGTAAAACATTTACCATGGCCAATGTAATACAGAATGTGCAAAAACCCACGCTGGTACTTACACATAACAAAACACTGGTGGCACAATTGTATGGTGAGTTCAAACATTTTTTTCCTGACAATGCGGTGGGCTATTTTGTGAGTTATTACGATTATTACCAGCCCGAAGCCTATATGCCCGTAAGCGATACGTACATCGAAAAAGATTTATCCATCAATGAAGAATTAGACAAGCTGCGCCTGCAGGCTACTACACAACTGCTCAGCGGCCGGCGTGATATTATTGTGGTGGCCAGTGTGAGTTGTATTTATGGCATGGGCAACCCTACTGATTATGAAAACGGCATCATCCGCATTGAAAGAGGCCAAACCATCAGCCGGCAGGGTTTTTTGCATGCACTGGTAAACAGTTTGTACAACCGTACCCAAACTGATTTTACCCGTGGTACTTTCCGGGTTAAGGGTGATACAGTTGATATTAACCTGCCGTATGTGGATTTTGGCTACCGGGTTACTTTTTTTGGTGATGAAATTGAAAGCATTGAAACCCTGGAACTCAGCAGCGGCAAACGCATCGCAAATGTGGAGAACGCTGCTATTTTTCCTGCCAACCTGTACGTGGCACCCAAGGATATGCTGCAGCAGGTGATTGGTGAAATATTGGGCGAGTGTACTGCACAAACAGATTATTTTAAAGGCAGCGGCAAATACATTGAAGCGCAGCGCATCAGCGAAAGGGTAAACTATGATATGGAAATGGTACGTGAGCTGGGCTACTGCAATGGCGTGGAAAACTATTCCCGCTTTTTCGACAGGCGCAAACCCGGCACAAGACCATTTTGCCTGCTGGATTATTTCCCAAAAGATTTTTTGTGCATGATAGATGAGAGTCACCAAACCATCCCGCAGGTGAGCGGTATGTACGGGGGCGATCGCAGCAGAAAACTGATACTGGTGGACTATGGTTTCCGCCTGCCCAGTGCATTGGATAACCGGCCACTCAATTTTCATGAGTTTGAAAACATGCTGAACCAGACCGTATTTGTATCTGCCACACCCGGTGACTATGAGCTGGACAAAACTGGTGGTGTGGTGGTGGAGCAGGTGGTAAGACCAACCGGGCTGCTGGATCCGCCGATAGAAATAAGACCATCTGTAAACCAGATTGACGACCTGCTGGATGAAATTGATAAAAGGGTAACCAAGGGCGACCGGGTGCTGGTAACTACACTTACCAAGCGCATGGCCGAAGAAATGGACAAATACCTGCACCGTATTAACATAAAAAGCAAATACATACACAGCGAAGTGGATGCATTAGAAAGAGTGGAGATCTTACGGGAGCTGCGGCTTGGTGTTATAGACGTGCTGGTGGGTGTAAACCTGTTGAGAGAGGGGCTTGATTTACCTGAAGTAAGTTTAGTGGCCATACTGGATGCCGATAAGGAAGGGTTTTTGCGCAACGAAAAAAGTTTGACCCAAACAGCGGGAAGGGCCGCCCGTAATGTGGACGGCCTGGTAATTTTTTATGCTGATAAGATGACAGAAAGCATGCAGCGCACCATTGATGAAACCAGCCGCCGCAGGGAAAAACAGGTGGCTTATAATATTGAGCATGGCATTACACCCAGAACCATCATCAAATCCATTGAACAGATAATGGGGCAAACATCGGTGCTGGACATCAAAGGATACGATGAGTACAACCCCCTTTCGATGGTGGCCGACACCGGCAATATGCTGGCCGAGGAGCAGGAAGAATACCGCACCATACCACAGGTGGAAAAAGCTGTGGCACAAACTAAAAGACAGATGGAAAAAGCAGCGAAAGATTTAGATTTTATGGAAGCTGCAAGGCTGAGAGATGAAATGTTCAGGCTGCAAAAGGAGCTGGAGGGGATGAAGGGGTGATAGAAATATTTTAGTTGCTTTAATTATTGGTTCTCCCTGACACAACAGTTGCCATTAGCTTTATGAATTGACTGACGACCTTGTGTAAATATATTTTCACAAAAAAACTTTCAGCATTTTCCGGGTGTATAATATGCGTAGCTGCTGCCGGTATTACCCGGTTTAGCATATCAATTCTTTTATTACAAAAATGGAATACAACTCCATTTTTTGTATAAAAATGTAAAAAATGGAACCCGTGTTCCTATCAGAAACATCATGTACGGTTTGGGAAACAGGTATTGCCAAACACGCTAATTACTAAAAAGGGCTGCCCTCCGGCAACCCTTTTTAAAACATATCAATAAAGATTTTACAACCCAGCCAGCAATTCAGTGGCCATCTTTACATAATCATCATTCTTTGCTTTTTCGGCGAGCTCTTTACAGGTGGTGGCAGCAGTTTTTGCAGCGGCCTTGTCACCCAGTTTTAAATGAATCCTTGCTTTCAGCAGGTACATCCAAAAAGCTTCTTTATTTGTTTCCAGCGCTTTATTTACCCAGCCAAGTGCCTGGTTCAGGTCTTTACCATTATCGTAATAATAGCTTGCTGCATTAAAATAAGGTTTATTGTCCTTGTTCATGGCATTGTCAATCTGCTTCATCACTTTGTCGTCTGTACCAGTGGTGATAGCAAACTGCAGGTATGTTTTCTCCCACATCATCTGTACATTGCAACTGTTGCCGGTTATATCACTAAAATTAATGGTGAAATTTTCCACCGCAAATGGCAACTTAACCACAGGTGCACTTATCCTTACCACATCATTCTCCTGCTTGTAGTTAGATGGCTGGCTTACAGTAGCATCTTTGGAGATGATGATTGTCCACATTTCAGCACCGGGTATTGTCAGCAAACCATACTTTCCCGCTTTCACTTCTTTGCCGCCAATCATTACATCATCACTAAACGTTAGTGTGGTAGCAGAATTGGCCCCAGTACGCCATACTTTGCCAAAAGGAACCAGGTCGCCCATTACCTTTCTGCCCTTGGCGGCGGGGCGGCTGTAACTCAAATCAATTGACCCAATACCAAAATTCTGCTTAATAGTTTGTGTAGGCGATGGCTGTGGGGTGGTTACTGTCTGTGCATTAGCAGCGGCAGCTATCACCATCATATTCATCGCAAGAAATAATTTTTTCATTGTTAATTTTTTTAAGGTGTAAAAGTATATAAACTAAGAGAAGCAATAAAATTTAATCCTGTTATTTGTATTTGCCCCGGTTATATTTTACATAAGTGGTGCATGGCAGGCAATAAATGCCCCCGGGTTTTAATTATATTACAGCTGGTTTTGCCGCAGCGGTATCATAACAGAACAATTGTATATTTACTACCCAACTCAAAAGCAATGAACATATTTAACAGTACCTTTTTACTCCGCCTGGCAGCGGCCATCATTCTGCTGGTTCATGGTATGGGCGGCATGTTCAATAATGGCATCAACGATTTTGGCAACTATTATTTAAACCCGCTGGGCTTTGCCCCCTTTGGTGTTGCTGTTGCATGGGCAATCAAGTTATCGCATGTAGTTTGTGCTTTGTGTTTGCTTTTTGACAAATATGTAAAATGGCCGACTATTATAACAATACTGATACTGATTGCCGGTATTGCGCTGGTTCATTTTAAAGAAGGCTGGTTTGTGGTAGGCGGAGGAAGAAATGGGGTAGAGTTTAATTTTTTGCTGATTTTTGTACTGCTTACAATAATCTTCCCGCAGGGGCTTCCTAAAAAAAAATGAATGCATTTTATCCACTACAGGTAAATTGATCCAACTTGTAACTTACCCATTTCACCTGGCTCATACACAGGAATAGTGATACAGCAAATCCTTTTAACAGTGATGTACAGTTTTACAAAGAAGGGAGCATAAATATTAAAAGCAAATCACGACAGCGCTT
Organism: Chitinophagales bacterium; assembly: GCA_031376295.1. Classification (GTDB taxonomy): domain Bacteria; phylum Bacteroidota; class Bacteroidia; order Chitinophagales; family Chitinophagaceae; genus Ferruginibacter. The sequence goes on along the minus strand of JANMDL010000016.1, from coordinate 2,081 downwards.
TAAAAACGATATCTTCCAAAAATGCTTCGATATCTTTTGGCTGCTTGTTTTGAGAAAAATCACTGAGGCGTGGAAGGTGATGCATAAAAAAATGCTGCAGGTGCGATAGTTCAATTACTGAGCTTGCAAGGGTGTTTGCATATTTATAAGCAGGATTGAATTCAACAAAAATACCAGCAATCCTGCTATTAAGGTCTTTAAAAGGTTTGTAAAGCTTTTCCCTGTTATTTTCATCAACGTCTTTAGAGAGGTAGGTTTTGCTGCCCTCGGCAATGGCAATATAATAAAGTGCCTGGTGATCAAAGCCCCCAAAATTAACTTCCGCATTGTCTTCCCAAACCAGAATATCAATTATCTTTTTAATTTTCTCCCGTGGGTCGGTAATATTGTTCAGTTGGAAAACCACCTGAAATTCAAGATAGGCCCAGTACCAGTCGACCAGGTAAATGAGCAGCTTATGCTTGTTTACAAAATAGCGGTAAATGGTTGCTTCGGTTGTTTCCATTTCTACAGCCAGCTTTTTAAAGGTAAATTGTTCGTAGCCAATGGTATAAATAAGGTTGATGGCTTCCTTTATTATTCTTTTGCCCAACTCCGTGCCTTGAGGGTTTTTTAAAAACAATCGCTCATTTAAAGCTGGATTAAAATCAATCAGCATATACAGTTATTTACACGAAAGTAAAGAAATTTCAAGGAATGATAATAATACTTTTGTAAATAATAGTAAAACTATTATCTTTGTAAATATTACTATCAGTTATAATCATTAAACCAAGGAATCATGGAGTATGAACTTATCATTTCGCTGCTGAGTTTAATTGCACTGGAAGTAGTGCTGGGTATTGATAATGTGATATTTATTTCTATTCTGGCCAATAAACTGCCCGAAAATCAGCAAAAAAAAGCAAGACAGGTTGGTCTTTTATTGGCTGCTGCACTGCGGCTTGGCTTGCTGTTGCTTGTTTCGCTGATTATGCAGCTTGATAAGGATCTGGTTACCGTTTTGGGCAAAGGTTTTTCCGGTAAAGAACTTATACTGCTGGCGGGTGGGCTTTTTTTACTCTATAAAAGTACCAAAGAGATCTATCATAAAATGGAAGGGGAAAGTGGCGACCGTACAAAAAATATTACAGCAGCTTCCTTTGCACAGGTGATAGTGCAGATATTGATAATGGACCTGGTATTTTCGGTTGACTCCATTATTACAGCCATAGGAATGGTAAAAGAGGTGTGGGTGATGTATGTAGCTGTGATTATAACGGTAGTTATTATGATGTTTGCAGCAGAACCTATCAGCAGTTTTGTAAACAGGCACCCGGCTTTTAAGATGCTGGCGCTGTCTTTCTTATTGCTCATTGGGTTCTCACTTATTACCGAAGGTTTCGGCATAGAAATTCCCAAGGGGTACATCTATTTCTCTATGGCATTTTCACTGCTGGTAGATATTCTGCAGATGCGGATGAACAGAAAAAACAGTAAGGCCCTGTTGCCGCATGAACATTACCGGGAGGGGGAAGACAAATTATCCAAAGAGGTACTGTAATGGCTGCTGGCTATATTGGCAGGTGGTGAAATGTTTATTTGGCAACGGAATTACACAACACTGGTTTAACCCTTTCAACTGCAAATAAAAGATTGCTCAGCAATAGCGCATATACATGTGCGTGCAGCAGTATGCCCAAAAGATTGATAACCATATAAATTAAGAGTATGAAAAAAAGAGTATCCCCGTTTTTGATTATTTGTTTCAGCCTGGTACCATTTGAAGCGCTTTTTGCACAGGCAAATAAAAAAGAGAGTTTCTCTGTAAACTTTGGAGTTGAGCTGTTTGGCCCAGAAAGCAATTTCAGGCGTACACACAGAACAGGTTTTGGCCCCACCATTAAGGCTGAATATACTTTTGGCAAGCACCTGAGTGCCACTTTTAATACTGGCTTTACTTACTTTAAAGGCAAAAGCGTGTTTGAAACAGGCTCCCTGCTGCGTACAGATTACAAGCCACTGCTGGCAATACCTGCAAAAGCAGGGGCAAGGTATTACCTCGGCAATTTTTACTTTTTGGGAGAAGCTGGTTTGGTGGT
>JANMDL010000943.1:0-3866 GCA_031376295.1 Chitinophagales bacterium | reverse complement strand
GTATTGTGCTGCCAGGGCAGCTTTTGTAAAACTGTCCCGCTCATCGGGGTTATATCCCAGCTGAAATTTGCGGATGATTTCCTCCCTAAAGCCCCTTTCTTTTAAGTAACTGAGGGCAATAGCCTGGCCCTCATCGGTTTCCATCAGCGCATGGCTGAAGTATTTTTGGGCAAAATTGTTGATGATATAGAGGCTGTCGGCAGTTTGCTGCAGCAGTTTTACCTCGGGGCTGGTTTCCGTTTCCTCAATTTCTACATTGTATTTGGCCGCCAGCCAGCGCAGTGCCTCCACATAGCTGTACTTTTCATGCTCCATCAAAAAGCTGATGGTATTGCCGCTGCGGCCGCAACCAAAGCATTTATAGATCTCTTTGGCAGGCGAAACGGTGAAGGAAGGGCTTTTTTCGTTGTGAAAAGGGCAGAGGCCCAGGTAATTGGTACCCCGCTTTTTCAGCTTGATAAAGGAGCCCACTATCTCCGTAATATCAATGCGGCTCTGTATCTGTTGTATGGAGTTTTGTGAAATCAATGTAAAAAAATGTTAAAGCGGAGGGGGCTGCCCACCTTTTTGGCTTTGCCAACGTCAAATATCCGTAATGTGTGCCAAAGAAAAAAACTATGGCATGATTTATGAAAAAAAAGGGAGAATTTCATCTGGTAAAAGAATTTACCAATATCTTTAATTTTAAAAATATCAGGAGCATGAAGAAGTTTTTATGTTTAGCGTTGATACTGGCAGGTTTTAATGCCGGTTTTTCTCAAAGTATTGATGATGTTAAAAAGGCCATTGACAAAGGCGATTGGGGTGCCGGCAAAAAAGCCATTGATGGTTTTATTGCCAATGAAAAAAACGCTTCCAAGCCGGAAGCATGGTATTATAAAGGGGTGATTTACAACGAATATTCTAAAAAAGACAGTTTGGCTGCCTGCCCCGACTGTAAAATGCAGGCTTTTGAGGCATTTAAAAAATACCAGGTAATGGATCCTAAAAACGTGTACATGGTGCTGGAGCAGAATGTGCGTTTGTTTGACCTGTATAATGGCTACTTTGACCTTGCTTCCAAAGCTTATGAAGCCAAAGATTACGCCGGTGCTTATACCAACTTCAGCAGGGCTTCCATAGTAGAAGATTATGTAAGGGAGAAAGGATTTGAATACAATGGTTTTAAGTTTGGTGCAATGGATACTTCATTGGTACAAAATATGGCACTTTCTGCAAGGCTGGCTAAAAATGATGCAGATGCGGTTAAAAACTACGAGCGCCTGGTGGCACTTAATCTCAGTGGTCCTTCAAACCTTGAGATGTACCAATACCTGGCACAGTACTACATTGATAATAAAAACCAAACCGCATTGAATGCAGTGCTGGAAAAAGGGAAAAAACTGTACCCCGGTGATGAATACTGGACAGAAGTGGAAATAGACCAGGTGGATAAAAAGGATAAACTAGCTTTGTTTGCCAAATACGAAGAAGTAATGGCTAAAAATCCCGGAAGTTATACAGTGGTGTACAATTATGGGGTGGAGCTTTTCAACTACCTGTACGTAGGCGACAGCAGGCCTGCTGATTTTGATGCGAAAAAAGCAAAGCTGGATGAAGTGCTTAAAAAAGCATTGGCAATAAAAAATTCACCGGAGGCCAATATGCTGATGGCCAGGCATCTTTACAATGATGTGTATGATACCCAGGATGCCATCAAAAAAATTAAAGGTACCAAGCCCGAAGATGCGAAGAAAAGGATTGAGCTGAAAGGCATTGCTGGTAAGCAGGCCGACGAGTGTATTAAGTTTGCTGATGCTGCTGTTAAACTGTACGCAGCCATGCCAAAGCTGAAGCCGATTGAAAAAGCAAATTATAAAAATGCTGCGGGGATTTTGGAGAGTATGTATGGTTATAAAGGCAATACCGCAAAAGCAGATGAGTATAAAAAATTGGCAGAATCAATGTAGTAATAAAACGAAATAAAAGTAAAGGCCGGTTTGATCAACCGGCCTTTTGTATGCAATAGATGCTTTAATTTTTTATCAGCGGCCCTGCCTCTGAAAGCTGCCACGCTTTGGCGCATAACTTCTGTTGCCGCCTCCGCCCTGCCTGTTGTTATTGCTTCTTCCCTGCTGGCCCTGTCCACCGCCTCTTTTGTGAAACACCCTTGGGGGAGCGTCAGATGGCTGTGAAATGGTAGTACCTGCGGGATAAATATGTCCTTCAACAACCGGGATGTTTTTGGCAATCAGCCGCTGTATGTCCCGCAGCTCAGTTCTTTCTTCTGCATCGCAAAAAGTAATGGCCATGCCGCTTGCGCCAGCTCTGCCGGTACGGCCAATGCGGTGTACATAAGTTTCGGGTACATTGGGCAGTTCAAAATTAATTACCAGCCCCAGCGCCTCAATATCAATACCCCTTGCCGCAATATCTGTTGCTACCAGTACCCGCAGTTCGTAATTTTTAAAACCATTCAGGGCATTCTGCCGGTTGTTCTGCGATTTGTTGCCGTGGATGGCGGCAGCTTTGATTTGATGCTTCTCCAGTATTTTAACCAGTTTATCGGCACCATGCTTGGTTCTTGTAAAAACCAGTACCGACCTTGCATCTGAACTTTTTAAAATATCAAGCAGCAGGTTTGGTTTGTTTGCTTTATCAATATAATACAATTGCTGCTCAATCATATCTACAGTAGAAGATGGGGGTGTTACCTCTACCTTACCGGGATTGTGCAGTAATACCTGCGATAGTTTTTGTATTTCGGGCGGCATGGTAGCAGAAAAAAACAATGTTTGTCTTTTTGCGGGCAGTTTGGCAATCACCCTTTTTACGTCGTGTATAAAACCCATGTCGAGCATGCGGTCGGCTTCATCCAGTACAAATATTTCTAAGTAGCGCAGGTCAATATAGCCCTGGCTCATCAGGTCGAGCAGGCGGCCAGGTGTAGCCACCAGCACATCAATGCCCCTTCTCATAGCCAGTGTTTGGTTGTGTTGCGAAACACCGCCAAAAATTACGGTATGCGATACATTGCAATACTTGCCATAAGCCGAAAAGCTTTCGTCTATCTGAATGGCCAGTTCCCTGGTGGGTGTAAGTATCAGTGCTTTTACAGTGCCGGGGCCACGAAAAGTTTGTTTTTCCTGCTGCAGTACCTGCAGAATAGGTATGGCAAATGCTGCCGTTTTACCCGTACCAGTTTGTGCGCAACCCAGCAAATCTCTTCTTTGAAGCAGCATGGGTATGCTTTGTTCCTGTATGGGCGTGGGCTGTGTGTATCCTTCTTCGGCTAATGCCTTGAGGATGGGCTCTATTAAAGCCAATTCTTTAAAATCCATTTGATTTTTATCGTTATTAATGTAGCTGGCTAAGACGTTGCATTTTCTGAAACAGCGGTTATTTTATGGCTACACCGGCTTACAACTTGCCGTGATATGGTGATGCGCAGGGGGCAAAGGTAGTGTATTAATATTTAATGCGGGTAAACCATTATTTTTGCACCTCAACCCTAAACTGATTCGTATGTATTTATTTAAAAAAACTGATTCGTTGATGAAAAAACTATTGCTATCCCTGCTCATTACTCTTATTGTAAATACGCTTACTGCACAAACCGTTGGTATTGGCACAACCAGCCCCAGCCCTTATGCCATACTTGATGTAAAAGACAATTCAAAAGGAATACTGATACCAAGGATGGATTCGGTAAGCAGAAAAAATATACCGGCTACCAAGGGCATGATGGTGTACGATACCACTTTTGGCGGCTTTTGGTACAATGATGGGAGTGCATGGGTGAATATGCCCGGCAAGGGTAATACAACAGGTGACATGCTTTACTGGGATGGGACAAAGTGGGTTAATTTGCCAGCAGGTACTCCCGG
>JANMDL010000934.1:0-1863 GCA_031376295.1 Chitinophagales bacterium | reverse complement strand
TGGGCAAAAGGCAAACCTGAATATGAAAACATTTTTACAGATTGGGGCAAGGCCTATGATGCATGGCGTCCTTATGCCAAACACAGGATGTATATGAACGAAGGAATTTTTGGTTCGCCTTTGATTGGATTTGCTGCATCTCTTTTGCAATTAGAAACAGCACTGGTAAAAACTGGTGTGACGCAGGCCGATGTAAAAAAAGCCGCCGATGCCGCCAACCAGCAACGCAAAGGATTTATGGAAGATGAGAATGTGACCTCTGATCAGAACATTGTGGCAGCGGTTACAAAAATGTATTATGAAGATATCATCAAAGACCAGCAGCCCGTCGGGTTTTATGGAACATTGAAAAATACTTACGGCCCGCTGGATGATGATGCCACTTATAAAAAATATGCAGCGGATATTTTCAGTAAAACGATGATACTGGATGATGCCAAATGGAATGCTTTTATTGCCAATCCGGATGCTGTGAAACTTCAGGATGATCCGGCATTCAGCCATGCATCAACCTTTGTAAAAAATTACAACAGTAAATACCTGCCCCTGTACCAGCAGTTCACGGCAAAGAATGGCGAGTTCGGAAGGTTATACCTGAAAGGAATTATGGAGATTGACCCGGTAAAAACAAAGATGATGTACCCGGATGCCACGTTTACCATGCGGGTAAGTTATGGCAATGTAAAATCATACCGCCCGAGAGATGCGGTGTTTTATGATTATGTCACAACGTCAAAGGGATTGCTGGAAAAATATAAAGCAGGTGATTATGAATTTGATTTACCTGCCAACCAGATCGAATTGCTGAAGAAAAAAGATTTTGGCCAGTATATGGACCCCACCAGGAAAGAACTGGTCATTGGTTTCATCACTACCAATGATATTACCGGCGGCAACTCCGGTTCACCGGTAATTAATAGTAAAGGAGAACTGATCGGTCTTGCCTTCGATGGTAACTACGAAGCACTTAGCCACAAGCTGGCATTTGACAAAGACCTGAACCGCACCATTTGTGTTGACATCCGCTATGTGCTCTGGTGCATTGATAAGCTGGGCGGAGGAACAAATATTATTAAGGAACTGAAGTTGATGAAATAATTTTTTTGATTCTGTTGCAAAGCCATTCTGAATCATCAGGATGGCTTTTTTTTAAACAGACTCAGTGTTTCAGTGTCTCTGTGGCAAATTGTAAATGCCACTGAAGCACAGAAACACTGAAATACTATTATGTATTTTACAGCCGCAATTAATTGTGTAACATTGCAGACAAATATATTTTCTGAACAAACGGGTTATCATATCTCCACTTTTTATTTTTTTCTCTGCTGTTGTTTTTTGCCAAACCCATTTCAGCATCTCTTCCGACCTGGGTCTGCAACGCAGTTTTAAAAAAGGCCAGCAATACTGGGCGGGTGGTCACACTATACAAGCACAATTTCACTTTACAGCAAAAGACGGGGCCTATGTATGGTTATCTTATTATACCAATGGTAAATTCAGTAACAATGTAACCGCCACAGCAAAATCAATCGCTACGCTGCCGCAGCAAATCAATTATGTAAATAATGCAGTGATGCGGTTTAAACAAATTTCCATCGGCTGGAGAAAATACCTGAAAGGAACATTCAATGCAGAAGAAGGCTGGAATATTTATGGCTATGCGGGATTTGGTTTAATAATGGGCCGGATAGAAAATACACATTCCGTTTTCATTGATACAACTGTATATCAGGTTCCGGTAAGAAAGGGTAAAGCAAACTTTAAAAGACTGACATTAGATCTTGGCCTTGGATGGGAAGCGCCGCTTGGCGCTGATGTATTTTTTTATGCAGAAGGAAGGGCATGGATCCCAACAACAGATTA